>NZ_RAWC01000225.1:0-14680 GCF_003611685.1 Corallococcus sp. CA049B
GCAATACCCCACCCGCCCCCGGTCGAAAACCCGAGCCGCTCCGCCCGGTTGCCTGGGTGGTTTTCTTGCCTACACGCGCCAGCGGAGGGAGCCTCTGTCCCAGGACGCTACAGGACGAGGTGGCCATGAAGCTGGGCGCATGGATGGCGATGCTGGCGATGACGACGGGCTGTGCGACGGGCTCCCCCACGGGGGCCTGGGTGGCGTCGGATGCCGTGCGCTACCGCTCCGCCTCCCCGCCGGCCTTCCCGCGCGCCGCGCTGTCCGAGGAGGTGGCGGTCCGTGAGAGCGCCCCCGCCAGGCGCCCCGCGAAGGCCCCTGCCCCGAGCAAGGCCCCGGCGGTGGCGAAGGCACCGGCCAGGAAGGCCCCGGCGAAGGCGCGCGTCACGCCCGCGAAGCAGACGACCGCGAGCCCTGCCCCCACGGGCAATCCCCGCGAGCGGGTGCTGGCCACGGCGCGCGCCCTGGTGGGGCGGTCGTCGGTGCAGGTGAGCGGCAAGCGCTACCCGGCGGACTGCACGGCGCTCATCGAGGCCACCTACTCCCAGGCGGGCGTGAAGTTCCGGGGCACGATCAAGCCCGGAGACAACGGCGTCACCGCGATGTACCGCTACGCCCAGGCGAACGGCCGCGTGTACACGAGCGGGCGTCCCGTGCCGGGCGACCTGGTGTTCTTCCGCGAGACGTACGATCAGAACCGCGACGGCCGGCGCAACGACGGCCTCACCCACGTGGGCCTGGTGGACGGCGTGGACGCGGACGGCACGGTCACCGTCATCCACCGGGTGAAGCGCGGCGTGGTCCGCTACCGGATGAACCTGGCGCGCCCCCACATGGCCCGAGATCCGAAGACGGGCGAGATCCTCAACGACATGCTGCGAAGCCCCGCCCCCGGTCAGCCGCACGTGCTCACCGGCCAGCTCTTCGCCGCGTTCGGGAGCGTGCTGCCCTCCGGCCCGGCGAAGCCCATGGCCGTGGCGGCCCGCTGAAAAAGGAAGGCCCGCCGATTCCATCCGTGCGCTTCCGGAACCAGCCGGAGCGCCGCAAAGGAACCGGCGGGCCTGGACTGCCCAATCGGTTGAAGGTCAGGTCGACGTGGACGTCGGCACGCGGGCGGTGCGGTCCCACGCGGCGCGCTGCGAGTTGCGCAGGAAGCGCCAGAAGCCCACGGCGATGGCCGCGTTCATGGTCACGAAGTAGTAGGCGATGGACGTGGCCTTCTTCGCGACGCCGCTCTTGAAGACGCCGGAGCGGCCCATGTACGCCAGGGCGTAGAAGCCCAGCTGCGCGCCCAGCGTGACGCGGTAGAACAGGCTGTCGAGCAGGAACAGGTTCGCGACGAGCGCCAGCGCCATCAGCGCCGGAGCGCACCAGCGCAAGAGCTTGTGCGACCAGAAGGCGAAGGCGGCGAAGCCCGCGGTGGGCAGCAGCAGCCCGGGCACGAGGCGCAGGCTCTGGAAGTTGCCCGCCGCGATGCGCGCCCGCCGGCCGAACTCCTTGCCGTAGTCCTCCGTCGTCTCCTCGTGGGCGACGGCCCCCTCCTCGTAGACGACCTTGTAGCCGCTCTCCAGGATGCGCAGCGGAATCACGAAGTCATCCACGATGGTGGACGGCGGCAGCTGGGTGAAGAGCGAGCGCCGGATGGCGTAGAGGCCGCCGTTGGCCCCCACCACCGCGCCGCGCCGGCCCTCGTACATCTTGATGAGGGACTCGTAGCTCCAGTACGCGCTCTCCTCGTAGTCCTGCTTCGTGGGGTTGTAGAGCCGCAGCTTGCCGCAGACGGCGCCGACCTCCGGATCCTCGAAGTGGCGGACGATCTTCCGCACCGCGTCCGCGTCGATCATCGTGTTCGCGTCCGACAGCAGCACGATGTCGCCGTGCGCGGACGGGATGCAGCGGTTGAGCACCGTCGTCTTGCCTGCGCGAGCCGCGGGCGACAGGCGCACGCGCGGATCCGTGCAGTTCTGCACGAGGCCATCCGTGCCGTCCGTGGAGCCGTCCGAACCGATGACGACCTCGAAGCGGTCCGCCGGGTAGTCCAGCGCCAGGCTGTTCTTCAGCTTGGACTCGATGCAGTCCGCCTCGTTGTAGGCGGCCACCACCAGACTCACCGAGGGCAATGCCCCGGCCTTGACGCCCGCGCTGGCGGCCGCACCCGAGCGCATCTTCCGCATGTTCTGGAAGACCTGGGCCGCGCCCTCCAGGGCGAACAGGCACAAGGGATAGAGAAAATAAGTGTGCACGAGCGCCAGCGCCGCGCACCAGAAGAAGACCTCCGCCATCGCCCCACCCTCCGAACCCCGAGTCCTCGACACCCAGGGACGAAGCAAGGTGCATGCCTGCGCGTTCAGAGGGACTTCAGGGCGAGGGAGCCAGCGAGCCCCCGGGACGGACTGGAGTTTCTCCAGGGCGATACGGAGGTGATCCGGTCAACGTTTCAGGGCGAGGGCTCCGAGGCGGCGGTCTGGGCAAGCATGCGCCTGGCCAGGTCGTGCTTGGGGTTGAGCGCCACCACTTCGTCGAGCAGCTTCCGGGCCGTGTCCGGGTCACCCAGGCGGATGGACAGCCGGGCCCCCAGGACGAAGGCGCGGAAGAGGTACCGATCCTGCGCGCGCAGGGCTCGCAGTTCCTCCGCGACGGCCTGGACGGTGGCGTCGGGCGAGCCGGAGCTGAGGGCGTATTCGGCGCGGGCGAGGACGCTCCACGACGGCGGGAGCTCCACCTGACGCAAGCGCTCCGCGAGGGCCAGGGCGTTGGGGGCACCCGTCACCGCGGCATGGAGGGCCTGGGCCTTGAGGCGCGCGGCGACGGCGGCGGCGGGCTCCACGTCCGGAGCGGCCCGGAGGGTCTCCATCAGCGCATCGAGCACCTTGCGCCGCTCGGCCATTTCGGTGCGCAGCGGCTGCATCTCGCGCTCGGTCGCGCGCAGGTCGTCATGGAGCGCGTTGGACTCAGCCATCCAGCCCAGCGTCGCCTTCGCGGTGGTGACCTCGTTGATCCGCCGCTTGAGCGCGGCCGACTGGAGGTTCAGCCGGTCGAACTCGGCGTGCAGGTCCGACACCTGGAGGGTGTAGGCCACCGCCAGCTCGGCCTGGACCTCGGCGTACTTCGGATGGGCGGTGGCCAGGGCCTTGAGGTCCTGGATGGCCTGTTCGCGCGCGGGAGCATCATCCCGGCGCAGCGAGCCGACGGCGCGCTCCTTCTCCATCACGGCCTGCTCGGGCATGGCCGCGTTGCGGTCGCGGAAGACGGGATACGCCAGGTACCCGGCCAGGAGGATGCCCGCGAACACCGCGAGCCCGAGGAGCACCCAGCTCACCGAGGGCGTCCGCCGGTTGCCGTCCTCGATGACGATGGCGCCGGCGCGGGAGGAGGCCCCGAGCAGCTCCGGAGGCAGCTCGCCGGAGGGCTTCCGGGAAGGAAGGGGCCGGTCCAGTCCCCCCCCGAGCACCGACGCGCCGGAAGGCGAGGCCGCGGGCCTGGAGGGCTCGGTGCGAGCGAAGGGCGCGTCGTCGCCGGGCAGGGAGACGGTCGCGGTCGGCGCGGAGGTCGCCCAGGGCGCGTCGCCGTGGCCTTCCGGAACGAGCTTGGAGCGTGAGCCGCCCGTCGCCGACCACGGCGGATCCGTGGGGTCGCCCGAAGGCGAGATGTCCTCGAAGGAATGCGAGGCGGACGCGTGCGTCGAACCACCGGCCTCGACCGGGCCGCCCGCTTCGAGCGGCGCGGAAGCCGCGGGGCCCGACACCGCGCCGAACGCGCGGGTGGAACCGACCGCCTCGGCCACCGGTGAACCCGAGGGTCCCGGCACCGCACCGAACGAACGGGTCGCGCCAATGTTCGCGTCAGCGGCACCAGAAGGCGCAGCACCCGACACCGCGCCAAACGCACGCGTTGATCCAATGCTCGCGTCGGCGGCACCCGGAGCCGAGGGGGCCGGCACCGCGCCGAACGCACGCGTCGCGCCCACACCCTCCGGCCCACGCGATGAAGCACCCGGCTCCGCGAGGCGGAACGAACCCGAGGACGAAGCGGAGACAGCGCCGAACGCGCGCGTCGTGGCCCCAGGAGCCGCACCCTGCTCCGGCGGCGCCGCGGGAGGAGGAGCTCCCGCACCAGGCCCCACCGCCCCGAAAGCCCGCGTCGTGCCCATCGCCGCCGGAGCCTGCGCCGCGACGGGCCCGATGGGCGGAGGCGGAGGAATCACGCCGGACGAAGTCAGCGCGCCCGACGCCGGAGTCGGCTGGGGAACGAAGGATCCGGAGGCCGTGGTCGAACCCGCGAACAGGTTCGTGGACTTCAGGCTGGAAGCGCCCTCACCGCCGAAGATCTGCGTGGACGACTGCGTGCCCGCCCGGTCTCCCCCACCCGCCGGAGGAATCTTCGGCGCGGGAGCCATGACGCCGGTGGGCGAAGCCTTGAACACGTGGCCACACCGGGTGCACTGCACCGACGCGCCACCAGGCGGCAGGAGTCGGGCATCCAGCACGTACTGCATCGAGCATTGCGGGCAGGCGATCTGCACCGGCCGTGCTTACCACACGCCCCCATTGGCCGCCGCCGCGTCCAACACGGTGGCTGCCCGGAGGGTCTCCAACTTGGCAGCGCCCACACCGGGCACGGCGTCCACGTCCTCCCAGCTCGAGAACCGGCCCTGCTCCTCGCGGGCGGACACCAGCCGTTTGGCCAGGTCACGGCCCACACCGGGCAACAGGGCCAGCTCGGACTCGGAGGCGGCGTTGAGGTCCAGCTTGAGCCCCAGCGCGAGCGCCTGTGCCCCCTTGGGCACCGCGCCCGGGCCACACGTGGCCAGCCCCGCCGGGTCCAGCCGCACGGCCTCCGGCGGGCAGTCGAGCGAGGGCCGCGAGTCCGGCCACCGCGCCCGGGCCATGAAGCCCAGGGCGAGCAGCCCCAGGGACAGCGCCGCGAGCGCGGACGTGCGCCCGAACCGCTTCAGGCCTTCTGCCCCTGGAGCGCGTCCACTTCCGACACGGTGGGGTTGGCCGTCACGGGGGGCGGCGCGTCCAGCCCGAAGGCCGTGTGCAGCGCGCGCACCGCCAGCTCCGTGTACTTCGTGTGGATCACGCAGGAGGTCTTGATCTCCGACGTGGAGATGAGCTGGATGTTGATGCCCTCCTGGGAGAGCGTCTGGAACATCCGCGCCGCCACGCCCGAGTGGTTGCGCATGCCCACGCCGACGATGGACACCTTGGCGATGTTGTCATCCACCTCCACGCCGGTGGCGCCCACGTCCTGCGCGGCCTGCTTCACGACCTCGTGGGCCTTGGCGAAGTCCGACTTGGCGACGGTGAAGGTGACGTCGGTGCGCCCGTCACGGGACAGGTTCTGCACGATGAGGTCCACCACGATGTGCTTCGCGTCGAGCGCCCCGAAGAGCTTCGCCGCGGCGCCCGGCTGATCCGGCACGCCCACCACGGTGATCTTCGCCTCGTTCCGATCGTAGGCGACCCCTCGAACCAGCACGTCCTCCATGGATGCGTCCTCCTCGCAGACGAGCGTGCCCGGATCCTCGGTGAAGGAAGACTTCACCCACAGGGGCACCTTGTACTTCATGGCGAATTCGACCGAGCGGATCTGCAACACCTTGGCGCCCAGGCTGGCCAGCTCCAGCATCTCCTCGTAGGTGATGCGGTCCAGCTTCTTCGCGGCCGGGCACACGTTGGGGTCGGTGGTGTAGACGCCGTCGACGTCCGTATAGATTTCACACGCGTCGGCCTTGAGCGCGGCGGCCAGCGCGACGCCCGTCGTGTCGGAGCCACCGCGGCCGAGCGTGGTGACGCTGCCCGTCTCGTCCACGCCCTGGAAGCCGGCGACGACGACGATCTTCCCCTGCTTCAGCGCGGCGCGGATGGGCTCCGCGTCGATGCTCTTGATGCGCGCCTTGGAGAAGGTGCTGTCGGTGACGATGCGCACCTGGTGGCCGAGGAAGCTCACGGCCTTCCCGCCCTGCGCATGGATGGCCATGGCCACGAGCCCGATGGACACCTGTTCGCCGGTGGCGACGACGACGTCCTGTTCGCGCTCGTCGGGCCGGTCGGTGATCTGCGCCACCAGCTTGAGCAGGCGGTTCGTCTCTCCGGACATGGCGGAGACGACCACCACGACGTCATGGCCGGCCTTCTGGGCGGCGATGCAGCGGCGAGCGACGTTCTTCATGCGCTCGGTGTCACCCACCGAGGTACCGCCGTACTTCTGGACGATGAGGGCCACGGGGCTCACGACCTCCCTGCACGGACGGGCGCAGGCTATATGGGCGCCGGGGCCTGGGTGTAAAGGGCCCTCAACCTGCCTGCCGCGAATCCGCTAGCCTTCGTGGCCCAACGATTTCAAGCCGCTAATCCGGAGTAGCCCGAACATGTCCCGCCCCCGCCTCCTCATCGATGGTGACACCCTGAAGCTGGAGGAGATCCTCCAGGTCTCCCGCCACGAAGTCACGGTGGAGCTCGCCCCCGAAGCCGCGAAGCGGGTGCAGGCCTCCCGGGCGTTGGTGGACCGGGTGGCGGCCGGAGACACGCCGTCCTACGGCATCAACACGGGCTTCGGCACGCTGGCGGAGGTGCGGATCGACCGGAAGGACCTGCGGGACCTGCAGCGAAACCTCATCCTGTCGCACGCCTGTGGCGTGGGAAATCCCCTGCCCCTGCCGGAAGCCCGGGTGCTCCTGCTGCTGCGGGCCAACGTGCTGGCGAAGGGCTTCAGCGGAATCCGGATGGAGACGCTGGGGCTGGCCATCGACATGTTGAACAAGGACGTGGTGCCGGTGGTCCCCGAGCGGGGAAGCGTGGGCGCGTCCGGAGACCTGGCCCCGCTGGCGCACCTGGCGCTGGTGCTGATTGGCGAGGGTGAGGCGTTCTTCGAGGGCGTGCGGATGCCGTCGAAGCAGGCGCTGGAGAAGGCGGGCCTGAAGCCGGTGGTGCTGGAGGCGAAGGAAGGCCTGACGCTGATCAACGGCACGCAGGCGATGTGCGCGGTGGGCACGCTGACGCAACTGCGAGCGGAGCTGCTGGCGGACGTGGCGGACATCGCGGGAGCGATGACGGTGGAGGGCCTGCTGGGCAGCCACAAGCCGTTCCTGCCGGAGATCCACGCGGTGCGTCCGCACGCGGGCCAGAAGGCGGTGGCGGAGCACCTGCGCCGGATTCTGAAGGGCAGCGAGCTGGTGGAGACGCACGTCAACTGCAGCAAGGTGCAGGATCCGTACAGCCTGCGGTGCATCCCGCAGGTGCACGGCTCCGCGCGAGAGGGATTGGCGTTCGCGCGGCGCATCCTGGAGGTGGAGGTGAACAGCGGCACGGACAACCCGCTGGTGTTCCCGGACACGGGGAACATCATCTCCGGAGGCAACTTCCACGGTCAGCCCATCTCGCTGGCGATGGACGTGGTGGCCATGGCGCTGACGCAGCTGTCGAGCATCTCCGAGCGCCGGGTGGAGCAGATGGTGAACCCGAGCCTGTCGGGTCTGCCCGCGTTCCTGGCGAAGAACTCCGGGTTGAACAGCGGGTTCATGATCGCTCAGGTGACCGCGGCGGCCCTGGTGGCCGAGTCGCGAATCCTGAGCCACCCGGCCTCCGTGGACTCCATCCCCTCCTCCGCGGGACGTGAAGACCATGTGTCCATGGGCATGACGGCGGCGCTGAAGGGCCGTCAGGTGTCGGAGTTCGCGCGTTCGTGTCTGGCGATTGAGCTGCTGGTCGCGGCGCAGGCGCTGGACTTCCGTCAGCCGGTGAAGCCCGGCAAGGGCGTGCTGGCGGCGTACGAGCTGATCCGCAGCAAGGTCCCGCACATGGACCGCGACCGCGAGCTGCATCACGACATCTCCGCGGTCACTGCGCTGGTGGAGTCCGGGGCGGTTCGTGAGGCGGTGCGGTCGGCGACGGCGTAATCACGGTCGCGGATCAGGCAGGGCCGGATCAGGTTTACTCCGGCTCTGCCTCCAGTCTGAAGCGTGTGCCCACGGAGAGGCTGTGACCTTGAAACTCGGAGCCCTCGCCACGCTTCTGTTGTTCCTGACGGCCTGCGCTACACCCGCAGCGCGTGAAAGCCGCTCTCCAAGGCGCACCAACCTCCAGCGAGCAGCAAGCCTGCCGTGGACGGATGAAGGACGGTGCGTCGTCCGGGAGTCCGCCGAGCCTTGGCCTGTTCTGGCGGAGCGGTGCTTTCACGTCCTCGACCAGGATCGTGTCCGGTTCAACGATCGCGCAGGAAGCTGCACGGTCGCTTCTGCTGAAGCTGCCACGCTGGGAATCGGGCTCTGCGTGCTCGCCGCTCCGGAGGTCGTTATTGGCGCGGTCATCGTCATCGGCGTGGTGGTAGTGGCGGTCGCCATCAAGGAAGCAATGGGTGAGGCGGACTGGCCGGAAGTGTCCGAACACTCCATCCCTGTGCAGAGAATTGAAGCTGACAAGAATGAGTCCGCGGCGAACCGGAAACCCAGTCCCCAGCCGTCAGGAGAGGATTTGTTTCCACCATCGCCGAGGGACCCATTCGAGCGGGATCGCCGGCCAGAGTGCAGACCGGTCCTGGGGCCACCCCGGGGCGGAAATGATCCGCACAACAAGTGCGCCGATAAGATTCCTGGCAACAGCTTTCCCGGCTTCAACGTGCTCATCAATGGCAAGCACTACGACGGTTTGGTGCTGTCCCGCCGAACGTTGTGGGAGGTCAAGACGGACGACTTCGAGAAGCACTCGCCCCGCTCCCGAAAGTTCTTCGTCTCCATGAAACTGCCCGAACTGCAACGAGAAGCCAAGCTCGCCAGAGAGTGCGGATACGACTTCGTCATTGGAGTACGCAGCAAGGCGCACCTGACTGCATTGAAGATCGCAGACCCATCCCTCCACGTCGTCATCATGGACTGGTGCTGAATGCCCTCCGAACCAATTGAAATTGCAGTGATTGCCTACGCAACTGCATCCCAGGGCGCCGACAGCCGCGCACTCACCATCATCCACGGACTGGAGCGAGCACTTCCCGGACTGCACCTGAAATGGACCTCTTCCGAGAAGGAAGAACTCATCCCGTTAGCCAGCCGCGATGAGTGGGTTGTTGCCCACGGCCTGAACGGCAGCCTCCCCTTCCTGTGCAATGATGATGACAACAACCTCGTCACCATTTCGGGCTGGGAGAACCCGACCGGGCTTGCATTCGAGGGTCCACCGCATTTTGAGGTCCACGCTGATTTCCGGATGGAGGCCTTCAGCCCCATCGACGCTGAGAACGCGCTGGAAGCCATCGCGGGCGGTGCGCGGGCACTCTGGGGCCATGCCACGCCGTTCAAGGCAGCGGTTGAAATCGCGGAGCAGACGGCTCCGACATTGGCCGGGCCTCCTTCCCCTCCCAAAGGGCTGCCAGCCCTGAACTGCTCCAGGGACATCTCGTCGCCTGAAATTCCACACCGCCTTGGATGGCTGAACTACTGGTCGGCTACTTCTGCGCAGGCGCTTGGATTCCCAGACCCTTCGCGCGACGCGGACCTGCTATCGCGGGCACGACGCACAGCGACGAATGGATGGCTCGTGCGACTCACGGACGAGCCACTCGATCTCGACGAGCCAAGGCACCTGGACGCGCTCCTGAGAGCCTACGAGCGATTCCCGGAGATCGGTGGGCGCTGAGGGCAAAGTCCTCCCTGCGAAGGGATCAGGGCAGGTTCCTCGAACCGCTGGCGCCCACCGAGAACGCCTATTTCGCGCAATCGGTTGCCGTGAGGACGCCCGCGGTTACTGCGGCGACTTCTTCCGCTGGTACAACGAGGAGCACCACCACTCGGGGCTGGGGCTGCTCACCCCTGTACCGCACCGGATTGTTGAGACACCAGGTTGGTTGTAATCAGGCCGCCTGCTTCGACTGCATCAGCGCTCGCCGGGCCTGACTCGGCGAGAGGAAGTTGTGGCGCTCCAGCAGCCAGTGCTCGTTGTACCGGTGGGCCCACTCCAGCAGCGCCAGTCGGAGTTCCTCCACGGAGGAGAAGGTGCGCACCCAGAGCAGTTGCTCCTTGAGGGTGCGGATGAAGCGCTCGGCGCAGCCATTGCCCTCGGGACTGCGGACGAAGGACGGACTGGACTGGGCCCCCAGGAAGCGCAGCTCACTCTGGAAGGCGTCGGAGGAGTACTGGCTGCCGTTGTCGTGGCGGATGGTCAGCCCCGACGCCACGCCCTGGCCGTAGGCACCGAAGCGCGCCTTGACGCCCTGGCGAATGGGCTCAAGGGCCTCAAAACGGGTGCCCACCTTGGCGGCATGGATGCCGACGCACTCGGCGGTGCCGTGGTCCACGGCGATGAAGACGGTGGCCTGGCCCTCCAGAGTCGTCACCGTGCAGGTGGCGTCGGTGCCCCACATGACGTCGGGATTGTCGGTGGTAATCGTGCCGTCGTGGTGGCGTGGCCCCAGCACCCGGCGGGCACGGCCCGGCGCCAGGAGCCCCGCTTCGCGCATCAGCCGCAGGCAGCGGGCCTTCGAGGTGCGCACGTGCTGCGCGCGCAGTCGAGCCCACACCTTTCGGTGCCCTTCGCCCAGAAAGGGCGAGGCCGCCAGCACGCCGCGGATGGCCTGCCTCAGCGCCTCGTCCGTCAGCGCCGTCTTGGGGCCGCGCCGGGCCGTCGGCGCTTCCATGGACTGACTGCGGGCGCGGTGCCGGTACACCGTGGCCCGAGGCACGCCCCAGGGGGCCGTCACGAACGCCAGGCCGTACCGCTTGCCGCTGGAAGGCGAGAGAATGGCGCTCATCCTCTCGACTTCCTCCAGGGAAAACCCGGCGCGTTGCCCTCCAGCAGCCGGGCCTTCTTACGCCAGCAGCTCGTTCTTCATCATCAGCTCGCCCACCATGGCCTTGAGCCGCATCACCTCGTCGTCCGCCGCTTCCGGCTCGCTGCTCTTGAGGTTCGCCTCGGCCCCAGCCAGGAACTTCTCCCGCCACTCACTCAGCACAGCCGCCGTGACGCCCAGCTCCCGCGAAAGCGCGTCGAGCTCCTCGCCCTTGAGCAACCGGAGCACGGCCTCCTTCTTGCGCTTCGCCGAAAACCGACCGCGCTCCGACGTCCTGTCCTGCTTCTGCTGCTTCTTCACATCCACCTCACAAGGGGGAGGTTATTCCCCCAGAGAGGTGTCTCAAGAAATCCTGGGGCGGAGGACCTCTCGTCTCTGCCGGTAGACACGCCTCTCAAGCGCCTCGACACCCTGGCGAAGCTGCGCTGGCGCGTCGAGCGTGACTACCAGGAGATGAAGGGCGAAGTCGGCCTGGACCACTTCGAGGGCCGCACCTGGCGGGGCTTCCACCACCACGCCACCCTCTGCGCCATGGCCCATGGCTTTCTCGCGCTCCGACGAGCGCTCCCCCCCCCGGGGCCGGGTGAAATGGACGCTGCCTGAAGTCCGCCGCCGTCTTCAACAGGTGCTGTTGCGCTGGATAGCCGTCTGCCCCCTCTGCCGCAGGCTCGTCGACGACTCGATCCTGCCGCGCGGCCCCTCCCGAATCTGATCAGGTGGTACAAGAGCCGGTCCCGGTTCTGCAAGAAGGTGCTGTGGTCGAAGGAGGCGTCCTCCATCTCCATGTCGAGGAATCACTGGTACAGCTACTTCACATCAGAGGCAACAAGTCCCTGGCACACAGAAACATGCCTAGCAATGGCGCTCTCTAGATTCTCAACACTCTGCCCTGACAATCTCCCCAACTCTTCCAGCCGATCCAAGCTATCACGGCAGCGAGAAATGCCCCCCCCAGCTGGAGCTCCACCCCCCTTCAGACTGGCCACCGCCAGAGTCGCAGCAGCACCGATCAGCGCCGTCACCACCGAAACCAGAGCAGTATATTTTCTCCAGCGCCTATCTATCTCAATCTTCTGACGTTCCAACTCCAATTTATCTTTTTCAAGCTGATTTTTTTGCTCTTCAGCAATCTTCTTATCCCGATCGAGGCGTATCAGTTCATCCTTCACGGCGATTTTCAGAGCGACTTGGCCGGGAGATTTTGCTGTTCCAGACCAGAGAACCATCTCGCCATCGCGACGATACAGCCTGGAATCAACCTGCTGTGCGTCGTGATAGAGGGCCACTACGTCACTTCCCGGCAGCTTCAGAGCATCACATCTCCAGCCGCCCAAGTGGCGATCCCATTGATCGTGCCCAGCATTCACAATAAATTCCACTATTCACTCCCCCAGCAAACACACCCAATCATCGACAAGAGAACGTACTCTCTTCAACAAAAACACCAGTGCGCCATGCTTCAGAAACGCCTCCTGGGAGATCTACGCCAAGCTCATTCACAAGCATTGGTTGTCCGTTTCGAACCGACGCAACAACTTCCGAACGGGAATCCGCACCGGCACAGAATGCCAGAATCCTATTAAGCTGAATAACGGCAACGCGCGCACTGTCCTCGCATATGATTTCCCGTTCTTTGCCATCAGTCGTAGCATCACGCCCACGAATAGAACGAGCAAACCCCACCACTCGCAATGGGTTGTGCATATACCCTGGCGTCCCTGCACGGAGAAACCGCATGTCATCGGTGTAACTACTCCGACCCGGCGAACCTGGACCATACGCGAGTGCCCACGAGAGGATATCCACCGCCAACCTTCGCCCAAGCATTATCTTCCAGTGAGGGAGCGAAGTTTTTTTGCGTTGAAGAGCGGAATCAAACGTCGCAGCCGTCCGATAAGCACACCGATCCGCCAGAACCTCCGTTGTCAGCAGCGGCTCCAAACTGCACAACAATCCATTTTGACCATGAAGTTTCAGCAACCGTTCGAATTCACCAGTTCTTTCAAGCTCCGAAGAATCCGAAAGCATGCACCGGTCGGCCGCATAGTGCAAAAGTTCATGCCCAACAACGAAAGAAAAGACATATCCTGAAACAACGCGATACAGCTCCAATTCTACATCGGCGGACCCCGCTTCTTTGTCTGAGGCATCCGATTCAGCCGCCACAATGCGCTTCACGATAGTGAGCCCGGCACGAAGTTCCTCTCTCGTCCAATTGCCCTCGTCCGCCCATATCGTTAGCAGGCGATCAAACTCCTGCTCTCCTTTCTCAACAGCGTTGCTCAACTCAAAGAGGTCGCCGCCTCCGACATCCCCCAGAGCAACCGCTTTTGATCTGTCATCCCTTTCGCGCACAGAGACAAGAGCCGCGGCCCATGCCGCAGACATCAAGAGACGACCAACCTCCTCTTCACGGCAGGCAAACATTCCCGTTTTTGAGTAGCAGTACTCAAACCGCATCTCTTCTGGGCAAGGCCCTATGCGAAGCCGGACCCCGTGAATCCCTCCAGCGGACAACGCTGCACCAGCCCCACGAGACACGGCCTGCATAAAGGGAACGCGCCATCCTGAATCTTCGTCCTTCTCATTGGACTGGTGACATAGCGCGATCGTCAAGGAGTCAGGCTTCGATATTGCTCCGGCATCAGAAGGCATTTCCTTCTGCGGGAGTTTGCCCTCAGTCATTGCATCACACTTTGCGTTTGAGCATGCAAAAACACAAAGCACGGCGAGCATTACTATCGCTCGCACGACAGAGCCTTTGTGAGTTCAGTCGAAAGAGCGCTGAGAGCATACCTCTCAGCCATTCGAGGGATCGACAGGGGCTCGACCTCATTACCCGCTCTGCCAATAAAATACATGCTTACGCGCGCCCGGACAGGAGCATTGTCCATTCGATAGAGGATTTCAAAAAGCCCATCATCATCCCTGGAAAAGAAAACAACCATTGCGCGACCCTTTTCGAGATCGTTCCGCTGACGAGCAAGCTTGTTTTGTTCTCCCCAATTGATCGCGACCTCTTGGACCCGTCCGCTGCAATCTCGAATTTCTGGGACAAGATATGTGCCGAAGTAAACGGCCGATCCCAGGCCGCCGCCTCCATCACCAGGTTCGTCGGGATCAGGGGGAGCATCAAGAGTTGAGACTACACGGGAACTAAGAAGGGGCGTCCTGCTGGGAACAGGCTTGGTTGCGGAAACCCTCCCATGCCAGTAGATGGCTGCGGCAATAAGGACAACGCAAACAGCAGCACCATATTTCAAGCACCGCATTGCTCGCACCACCCCACTCCGGCGTCTCGCGGGTACGCGTGGCCGGACATCTTGCCGTGTTCATTCGAGCACTCACAGTCCACGCTGTGCTTCGCGAGCACTGTTCCGGACACGATCGTCCATGCCTTGAAATAGTCCGGATACGATGGGTTCTCCCATAGCCGGACATCTCCCCTGCAGTTCCTTGCCCTCAGCACATGCGTCCCCTGGTAGCGGCCCAGCAACTCTCGGTGGCCGATGTACTTTGCCAGAGTTGCTTGGTCCTTCGCGGCAACGAGGTTCGAGCGCGGGCCTGCAGTAGGCTCACGGAGAGTGAGAAGCCAAGCACGGCCTTCAGTGTTGATGCAACACGGCCTCCCACACGCCTCCCGAGCACCGTCCCACCGCCTGTCCGCCTGCCTCCCCTGCACTCAAATCGCCAGGAAAGACGGGAAGTTGAGGGGCCGGGCGAGCGCGTGGTACGAACTCCCGTTCAGTCTCCCCCTCTCATTTCCAAAGTGCCTGGAGCCGGCTTCCATGAGCGAGAGCAATGACGTCACGCGGCCTTCGTCCCCCGCATCGGTGCCTCCCCCCGGGGCCCCCGAGGTGGGCGCGGCCCAGACACTCGCCCAGAACGTGAGTACCCT
>NZ_RAWC01000226.1:0-14621 GCF_003611685.1 Corallococcus sp. CA049B
TATGCGATCGTCGGCAGCGTCCGAAGTGTATAAGAGACAGGCCCATGTCCGAGCGCCCCATGCCCCCGGGCCTGGACGCCGCGGTGATGGACCCGTCCGTGAACCCCTGTGACGACTTCTACCAGTACGCGTGTGGCGGCTGGCTGAAGGCCACGGAGATCCCCGCCGAGCGCGCGCGCTGGAGCCGCGGCTTCGAGACCGTGGCCGAGCGCAACCAGACCGTGCTGCGCGACATCCTCACCCAGGCCGCGGAAGGCAAGGGCGAGGTCACCCCGGAAGACAAGAAGCTGGGGGACTTCTACGGCTCCTGCATGGACGAGGCGAAGCTGGAGCAGTCGCTGCCCGCGCTGCGCACGCACCTGGCGAAGCTCAACGGCCTGAAGAGCCCGCAGGCGGTGGCCGGCGCGGTGGCCTGGCTGCACGCGCGCGACGTGAACGCGCTGTTCCGCGTGGGCTCGGATCAGGACCAGAAGGACGCCACGCAGGTCATCGCCGTGGTGGACGCCGGAGGCCTGGGCCTGCCGGACCGCGACTACTACCTCAAGCCCGACGTGAAGATGCGCGAGGCGCGCAACGCCTACCAGGCGCACGTGCAGAAGGTGTTCGAGCTGCTGGGCGACGCGCCCTTCGTGGCCAGCCGCAAGGCCATTGGCATCCTCGCCATCGAGACGCGCCTGGCCAACGCGCGGCTGCCCAAGGAGGACCGCCGCGAGCCGGAGAAGGTCTACCACCGCCTGGAGCGCCAGGGCCTGAAGAAGCTGGCGCCCGCCTTCCAGTGGGACACGTACTTCGCGCAGGTGGGGCTGCCGCCGGGTGAAGCGCTCAACGTGACGGAGCCGAAGTTCTTCTCGGAGGTGTCCGCGCTGGTGCGTCAGCAGCGCCCGACGGACATGGGGCCGTACCTCTCCTACCACCTGGTGAAGGGCGTGCAGACGGCGCTGCCCAAGGCGCTGCGCGACGAGTTCTTCCGCTTCGAGTCCTCGGTGCTCACCGGCGCCAAGGCGGACCTGGCGCGCTGGAAGAAGTGCGTGGACGCCACGGACGACGCGCTGCCGCACGCGCTGGCCAAGCCCTTCATCGCGCGCACCTTCGGCGCGGACGGCAAGGCCACCACGCTGGACATGGTCCAGCAGATTGAACAGTCCTTCGAGCGCAACCTGGACACGCTGTCCTGGATGGACGCGGAGACGAAGGCGCAGGCGCTGGTGAAGGTGAAGAAGATCACCAACAAGATCGGCTACCCGGACCAGTGGCGCACCTACGACGGGCTGACGGTGACGCGCGACTCGTTCCTGGACAACCTGCTGGCGGCGGACGCCTTCGAACAGGCGCGCCAGCTGCGCAAGGTGGGCCAGCCGGTGGACCGGCAGGAGTGGTTCATGTCGCCGCCCACGGTGAACGCCTACTACAACGCGGCCACCAACGAGATTGTCTTCCCGGCGGGCATCCTCCAGCCGCCGTTCTTCGGGCGGGACGCGTCCGCGGCGGTGAACTTCGGCGCCATGGGCATGGTGGTGGGCCACGAAATCACCCACGGCTTCGACGACGAGGGCCGCCAGTTCGACGCGGACGGCAACCTGCGCACGTGGTGGACCCCGGCGTCGGACAAGGCCTTCCGCGAGCGCGTGTCGTGCGTGAGGAACCAGTACGACGGGTACACCGCCGTGGACGACGTGAAGGTGAACGGCAAGCTCACCCTGGGCGAGAACGTGGCGGACCTGGGCGGCCTCAAGCTGGCGTACGCGGCCATGGAGGCTTACCTGGCCAAGCACCCGGACCAGGCAACGAAGGCGAATTCGTACCGCTTCACGCCGGGGCAGCAGTTCTTCCTCGCGCACGCGCAATCGTGGTGCTCGAAGATTCGTAATGAGGCTGCGCGGCAGCGGGCGCTGACGGATTCGCACTCGCCGGCGTTCCTGCGCGTGAAGGGGCCGGACGTGAACCTGCCGCAGTTCCAGCAGGCCTTCTCCTGCCCGGCGGGGTCGCCGATGGTGGCGCCCGCTGCGAACCGCTGTGAGGTCTGGTAAGGCTTCGGCCCTACTTGGAGGACGGCATGGGAATCTGCTCGTGGCTGGTGTTGGGCGGTATCGCGGGCTGGCTGGCCAGCATCATCAAGGGCACCAACGCCCGGATGGGGATGTTCGCGAACATCTTCGCCGGCATCGTGGGTGCCATGCTGGGCGGCTGGGTGTTCAGCTTCTTCGGTGGCCGGGGCGTGACAGGCTTCAACCTGTACTCGCTGCTGGTGGCCACGGTGGGCGCCGTCATCCTGCTGTCCATCCTGCAAGCCATCCGGAAATAGCGGTCCCGGCTGTCGCGCCCTTCGCTGCCTAGAAGAGCGACAGCTGGGGTGAGGTGGAGGGCCGCGCGGGGCGCCGGAAGGTGTCCGGCGCGGCCTCCGTGATGGACGACGCGCGCATGCCCACCTTGCGCGCCGCCGTCGCGAAGAGCTGGTGGATGGTCTGCGCGTAGAGCCCTTCGCCGCGCATGCGGTGCTTGAAGCGGCTGTCGGTGAGCTCCCCGCCGCGCGTCTCGCGGATGCGGTGCAGCACCCGGTCCGCTCTCAGGGGCAGCTTCGCGCGCAGGCGCTCCTCGAAGACGGCCTGCACGGGGCCGGGAAGCCGCAAGAGCGTGTAGTGCGCGCGCGTGGCGCCGGCTTCACGCGCGGTGGTGAGCACGCGCGCGATGTCCTCGTCGTTGAGGCCGGGGATGATGGGGGCCACGGACACGGCCACGTCGATGCCGGCCTCCGTGAGCTTGCGGATGGTGGCCAGGCGCCGCTTGGGCGTGGCGACGAGCGGCTCCATGGCGCGCGCCAGCTCCTCGTTGTGGAAGGGGAGGCTGATGCTCACGAACAGCTTCGTCTCGGCGGCAAGCCGCTGGAGCACGTCCAGGTCGCGCTCAATCAGCACGCCCTTGGTCACGATGCCCACGGGGTTGCGGTACTCGGCGCAGACCTCCAGGCACTGGCGGGTGAGCCGGAGCGACGCCTCCAGGGGCTGGTAGCAGTCCGTGACGCCGCTGAAGACGACCGTCTCCCCCTTCCATGACGGACGGTCGAAGGCCTCGCGCAAGAGCTCCGGGGCGTTGGGTTTGACGACGAGGCGCGTCTCGAAGTCGGTGCCCGCGCCGAAGTCCAGGTACTGGTGCGTGGGGCGCGCGTAGCAGTAGGCGCAGGCGTGGAGGCAGCCCCGGTACGGGTTGACGCTCCAGGAGAAGCACACGTCGGGGCTGTCGTTGCTCGCGATGATGGAGCGGCTGTGGTCCTCCCAGACTTCCAGACGCGCGGGGGGAATCTCGTCCAGGTACTCCACCGCGGTGCTCGCCCAGGGGTTGGGCGGATTGTCGACAGGGCGGGCCTTCACCCTTCCAGGGTGTGGCTGAATGCCCGTTCAGTCAAGGCGCCCGTGTCCCGTCAGAGCAGCGCGCCACACCCGAGCGTCGTCTCCAGCGCCGTGCGCAGCCGCTGCTTCAGCTGCGGCCGGCCCATGGTGCCCCGCAGCGGGTTCAGCTTGTTGCGCACCTCCGTGAGGTTCGCCACCGTCACGCCCTGCGCGGTCGCCGCGACGTAGGTGACGCCCTGGGCGCGCAGGGGCGTGAAGAAGTGCTGGCGGTGGTGGGGCTCAAACAGGGCCCCGGGGACCGCGTTGTGCTGGCCGCCGTACCACGTCAGCCAGTCGAACAGCCCCTGGCCGATGGCGTGGGCCTCCGTGCTCAGGGTGCCGTTCATGTTCTGGGTCATGCCCTCCGCGTGCGCGCGGCACATGTCCGTCGTCATCAGGAGCACGCGCGCCATGGGGGCGACGTTCTGGAACTGGTTGAGCCAGGCGTCCACCCGGCCCGTGTTGAGGGCGGTGACGATGCGGTCCACCTCCTCGCGGATGCCGGCCAGGATTTCGTTCGGGTACGCGGAGGCCTGGACCCAGGGGCCGTGGGGCGCGGTGCTGAAGCCCGCGTTGACCTCCGTCTGATCGTAGGGCGCGGACACGTTGCTGGCCTGCCACTGTCCCCGGTAGAGGTCGGTGGTGAAGACGCCGCCCACCATGCTGTGCGGCGGCGGGGCGATGCGGAGCACCTGGGACAGCGCCGCGTGGGCGATGGGGTTGTCGAGCGGCCCCGCGGGGTAGTTGAAGCCCATCTCCGCGTCGATGAGGTGGGGACCCTGCGCGGTGGCCATCACGTTCTCGTGATGCAGGTCGGTGATGCCGAACACCGCGGACACCGTGATGAGCCGGCCCAGCTTCCGGAAGTACGTGGGCTGATCCACCAGGGCGATCTGCCGCGTCTTCGCCACCATCTGCATGTAGCCGTACTCACCCCGCGCGTGCGGAAACGCGACGATGCGGATGGCCGGGAGGTCCGCGTCGAGCGTGGTGAAGAGGCTGTCGGTGTACGGCAGCAGGGCGGGGTAGTGCGTGCGGCAGATTTGGTACGACTGGGGGTCGCCCATGAGCAGCAACTGGAAGGTGAGGTCCGACGGCTTGTAGACGACCCGCCCTCCGCAGGAGAACCGCAGCAGCGCGACGCGGTGGCCGGCGTGGTGGGGATCGCTGCCGGTGACGTTCACGTCGGCGAGCCCCCCGGTGATGCCGAAGGCGCTCTGGAGCAGGGCGCGGTCCCCCATGATGCGGCTCACCAGCGAGGCGCCGAAGTCCACGTGGGCCCGCACCAGGTCCTGGATGATCCGCCAGACGCGATCCGCCGGAGTCTCCGAGAGCGTCTTCACCGTCCCCAGCGCGTTGCGGCCCAGGCTCCAGGCGAAGCTGAGCGGGCGCAGGTTCCAGGCGTTGTCCACCGCGCCCCACTCCCTGCGCGCGGACAGCCCGGCGGCGGCGGAGCAGGGGCCGTAGAGGTCCATGGCCGTGCGGTGGAGGAAGTTGTTCGCCAGCAGGGTGCCCGTCAGGCTCTGGAACCCCGCCAGCTTGAGCACGCCCGCCAGCTGGCTCACGACCTGCTTGAGGGCGTCCTTGATGAACGGCTTGACGGCGTTCACATGCGGGGGCGCGCCCTGGATGACCGCCGTCCCCATGAACGTCGTCACTTCGTTCAGCGCGTCGTTGATCTCGGTGTCGTACATGGCGGAGGGCCCAGGGGAGGGACGGCAACGTTCACTGCCGGGCAGTGTAGCTGCCCTTCAGTGCGGCCCCATCCAGCGCCTGCCCGACACGTGCACGGACTCGCGTGACCCATCCCGGGTCAACCGGGACGGCTCTTGTTCTCAGCGCAGGACGGGCCTGCCCGTGAGCAGGTCCCGGTGCAGCGCTTCGCTCAAGATGAACCGGCCCTCCTGTCCGAGCAGGTGGTCCGGGAGCACCGACGCGAAGTCGCCGACGACGGCCTCCGGCACCACCTCGCGCCAGGTCTCGTCGTCCGTGATGAGCGTGTCGACCGCGAGCGACTTGAACTCCACCTGGTGGCCTTCCTCGATGAAGACCCTGGCGCTCAGCCGTCCGCCCACGCTCAGCGTGTCCATGTCGAACGAGTTGGCATACAGGACGTTCGCCACGGTCAGGTTGCCCGTCACCCGGAGCTCCGAGCCGCAGACCAGGTCGCGTGCGTGCAGGTCGCCCAGCACGTAGAGCTTGGAGCCGTCATCCTCGTTCTGGAACGCATCCGACAGGCAGCCCTTCACCGTCAGATTCCCTGCGATGATGAGGACCTCGTTGGCCTCCAGCGCGAAGTCGCCGTCGAGCTCCAGGTCGCCTTCGCGCAGCGCGAAGTGGAGCTCCTCCGCGTCGTCCTCGAAGGGCGTCTCCAACAGGTCGGCGAGCAGTTCGTTGGCGCGGGCGCTGTCGGTCGGCTGGAAGTGGCTGGACATGCGCCGGCATCTAACGGCGGGAGGGTGGCCCGGAAACACGAAGGCCGGTGGTTCCGCGAAGGAACCACCGGCCTGTGTCTCTTCAGAGCGGCGGAAGGGATTCGAACCCTCGACCCCGAGCTTGGGAAGCTCGTGCTCTACCAACTGAGCTACCACCGCAGGCGCTGCGTGAAGCGGGACCCAAAGTAGGGGCGGGGCCCTGCCTTGTCAACGGGAAGAATCGCCCGGTGTCTGGCGAACCTTTCCGCAGGCGGCGCAGTACCGGGCCTCGGGAGTGCGCAGCGGTTTGCCGCAGGCCGTGCACGGCGGTCCGTACTGCGCGATGCGGTGGTGAATGACCACGTTCGGATGGCAGCCCGCCTGTCCCGTCAGCCGCTCATAGGCCTGGCTGACGGGAGCAAAGCGCGCCTCCATGGTGGGCTCCGACGAACGGAAGGCGGCGCGGTAGAGGTTCGACACCTCCTCGAACTCCACCTCGTCCAGCATCGGCACCTCCTGCTGGCATCTCCAACACCACAACAGCTTCATCGCGAACCCTCCGGCTATTCGCCCTCCTCGACGGTGAGCTGGTACGAGTCCTGAAAGTTCGCCTCGCGGTTCCTCGCGTCGCGGACCTCGAAGACGTAGACGCCCGGCTCCGCGCTGTAGCGGATGGTTTCCGGCAGGTCACCCTTGGCGCGGTCGGACGTCTGCACGAGCGTCAGCTTCCCGTCCGGCTGCACGCGGTGCAGGTACAGCCCCACGTCCACCTTCAGGATGCCCAGCAGCGTCGCGGTGATGGCCGTGCGCACCGGCCGGTCGGACAGGTCCACCCGGAAGTAGTCCACGTCCTTCGCCGGGTACACCGTGCCGCGCACCGCCTTGCCCAACGTCAGGTCCTGCGCGCGGTCGGCGGTGTTGTTGGGCTCGCGCTCCTCGCTGCCGTTGTCTGGCACCGTCGTCACGCTGATGCGGTAGGGCTGGTCCGCGTTCTCGAAGTCCTTCACGAACTTGCCGTTCACCTTCCGGAACGACCCCTCCACCCGGAAGTAGCAGGTGCCGTTGCACGCCACGTTGTTCAGCCGCTCCGGCTCCTTGATGGCGCCGTCGTTGGCCTTGAGCAGCACCGTCTCCTTCTGCCCGTCACCCTGCGGCGGCTCCACCATCGACAGCGTCAAATCCAGCCGGTCCACGCCCGACAGCTCCACCTTCGCCAGCACCGGCTCGCGCGTCGTCAGCACGTAGTGGTCCACGTCCGACTTGGGCGACAGGAAGCCCTCGCGGTAGCCCGCGCCCGTCAGCGGCGTGGCCTTGAGCAGCTCGTCGTTGGGCTCCAGCTCCGCGTGCGCCCCCGCCTCCTCCTGGGACACCGTCAGCGTGTAGGGCACCTGCGCGTTGTACGTGCGCCGCTGCGCCTTGCCCGTCCCCGTCCAGCCGCCCTTCACCACCACGTAGACCACCCGGTCCGTGGCCCTCACGCCGATGTTGCGCAGCGCGAGCGGCTCGCCCTCCTTGCCCTGCAGGGTGAAGAGCGGCGCCTCCGCGGCGGACAGCACCGAAATCTCCGGCCGCACGCCCTCCACGGCGGACAGCTCGATCTTCAGCGCCACCGACGGAATCTCCGGCTCGGGAGGCGGCAGGCCCGCGTCCACCGCCTGCGCCGCCAGCGCCCCGCCCAGCTCCCCGGGCGCCGTGGGCATCGCCCCCTCGGGCGGCGGGGCGGGCGGCTCTCCGCCTCCGAACGTGCCCTCGGGGGAGGGCGCCGCGGTGTCGTCGATGACCGGCGTCTCGTCCGGCACGGACGGCGGCGGCACGGCCGCGGGCGTCGAACCTGGAGCCGGCGCACCCAGGGCCTCGGGCGCCGCACCTGGAGCCGGTGCTCCGCTGTCCTGGACCGCGGGGACTTCACCCTCGGGCATGGCGGGCGCGGGCAGCTCCACCCGGTACCAGTCCTCGTCGCCGGAGTGCCCCAGGAACGCCGTCACCGTCTGCCCCAGCGGCAGCGCGGCGGCGTCCACGGCGCGGTCGTTGGGCTCGCGCTCCTCGCCGTCGTTGGGCTGGCGGTACTTCACCTCCAGCGTGTACGCCCCGCCCGTGCCCTTGCGCGCGGGCGACACCACCAGCCAGCGCTCCTTCTCCACGTAGAGGTTCGGGAGGCGCTCCCCCTTGCCCTCGCCCTCGCTGTTCACGCCCACCAGCCGGTTGCGGTCCTGGTCGTAGACGTCCAGCTTCACGTCCCCGCCCGGCAGGCCCGTCACCGTCACGTCCGCGATGCGCGGGGTGCCCGGCGCCAGCCGGTACCAGTCCTCGTCCAGCTTGTTGGGCTCCGCCGCCAGGCCGCCCGTCACCACGCTGTCGCGGGTGATGGCCAGCGCCTGGTCGGGCCGCTCGTTGGGTTCCTTCTCCGTGAGGGCGGCGGGGCCCGTCTCCTCCACGCCCGCGTCCGGCGCTTCCTCCGGCACGTCCTTCTTGCAGGAGGCCACCCCCATCAGCCCCAGGACACAGACCCAGCCCCAACGTCGCATCACGTCTTCCTCCTCGGTCGGTCCGCCTTGTCGGCCTGGGCGTGTCCGGGTGTCAAGCACCCCCAACCCCCGGCGGGCCGCTTTCATCCGCGCCCCCTGACGTCACCTGCACAACGCCAGGTCCGATGGTGACGGAAGGTGCACACCCGGACTGGAGCGACGGGGCAGGGACGATCCAAGATGCGCCCCATGCGACGCCTGTCCCTGGCCTGCCTGCTGCTCGTCTCTCCGACCGTCCTCGCCGCCGCGCCCGCCGCGCCCGGCTATGCCCAGGCGGAGGCCTGGCTGGAGAAGGAGGCGCGCCCGGACCACTACGTGCCCCTCAACCTCCTGGACGGCCGGGACACCACCGTCTGGTGCGCGGAAGGGGAGAAGCCCTCCCACGTCTTCATCGGCTTCAAGGAGCCCGTCACCCTGGACGAGGTGCGCGTCTACACGGGCGACGGCACGTCCCGCGACGCCTTCAAGGCCAACGGCCGCGTGCGCAAGTTCACCCTCACCAGCGTGGACGCGTCCCGCAGCGTCACCGTGCAGGACAAGCGCGGCCTGCAGGCCGTGCCCCTGTCCCAGCCGCTCTTCGGCGCGCGCTTCATCCTGGAGGTGGCGGACCGCTTCCCCGGCGCGAAGGAGGACAGCCCGGTGTGCCTCACCGACCTGGTCCTCTACTCGGGCGGAAAGCCCCTCAACGGCCCCGCGCTCGCCACCCGGTACAAGTACGACGCGCGCGTGGCGCCGCTCGTGGGCACCTGGTTCGGCGGCCATGAAGGCGCCCCGGAGCGCTTCCTGTCCTTCTTCGTGGACGGCACCTGGCGCTTCTCGCTGGAGCCCCTGGAGACGCCCGAGCCCACCACCGTCGTCAGCGGCACCTACACGGTGTCCGGCAACAAGGTGACGCTGGACATCCCCAAGAAGGGCAAGGTGACGGCGCGCTTCGAGCGGACCTCTCCTGGCGAGGGGCCGAAGGCGGCCGCCGCGCTGTCGCTGGACGGGACGCTCCCCGAGGAGTGGGGGAGCACCTTCCGCGGCCAGCCTTGAGCACAACCGGGCGCCTGGAAGGACCGGGCGCCCACCGGGCCTGGAGCCTGGGGCCTAGATGGCGGCCTTGGCCTTCCGCTTCGCGTCGAAGTTGCGGAAGAAGGTGACGATCTCCTGCTCGGCGGCCTTCACGTCCGTGGCGTCCGCGAACTCCGACTCCAGGAAGATGCCTCCGCACGACTCGCAGGTGTCGTAGTGCAGGGGGTGATTCCGGTCCCCACCGTCGATGCGCACGAAGTCCACCTGGCAGTCCGGGCACTGCCCTGTCAGGGCCTCCGCGTCGACCTTGCCCCCCAGTTGCTCCAGACCGGGCAGGTTGTTGTGAAGGAGGATGCGGCGCAGGTCCGAAACATCGGTCCACAGGCCTCCGCAATCTCCACACTTCCGCAACGTCTCGTCGTGATCTCCTTCGAGATCAGTCATCTCGACGCTGCAACCGGGGCAATTCATGGGGCGGCTCGTTCTCCTGAAAGGGGGAGCCCAGAGTGCTCCCCAGTGAATGGAGAATGATAGGTCGCCCAAAAATTGGGATGCAACCCGTGCGGCGGCTTCTGTTGGCAACGTGCCTTCAGCCGGCCCCCTGGGGCTCAGGTCGGTGCTCAGGCCCGCTGCTTCACCCTCCGGATGTCCGCCCCCAGGCCCCGCAGTTTGCGCTCCAGCCGCTCGTACCCGCGGTCCAGGTGGTAGACGCGGCTGACCTCGGTCTGCCCGTCGGCCCGCAGGCCGGCCAGGATGAGCGACGCGCTGGCGCGCAGGTCGGTGGCCATCACCGGCGCCCCGCTGAGCCCCTTCACGCCCTTCACCACCGCAGTGTGCCCCTGGATGGTGATGTCCGCGCCCAGCCGGTGCAGCTCCGGCACGTGCATGAAGCGGTTCTCGAAGATGTTCTCGGAGATGACGGACGTGCCGTGGCTCACCGTCATCAGCGCCATCAACTGCGCCTGCATGTCCGTGGGGAAGCCCGGGTGCTCCGTGGTGGTGATGTTCACCGACTTGAGCGACCTGGGCGCCTTGCAGCGCAGGCCCCCGCCCTCCACGGTGATGGTGCAGCCCGCCTCGCGCAGCTTGTCGATGACCGCGTCCAGGTGCTCCGGGCGCGCGTGCTTCACCAGCACGTTGCCCCCGCTGATGGCCGCGGCCACCAGCAGCGTGCCCGCCTCGATGCGGTCCGGGAGGATGGCGTGCTCCACCGGGTTCAGGGACTCCACGCCCTCGATGGTGATGACGGACGTGCCCGCCCCCTCCACCTTCGCGCCCATCTTGTTGAGGACCCGCGCCAGCTCCTCCACCTCTGGCTCGCGCGCGCAGTTCTCCATCACCGTGCGGCCCTTCGCGAGCACCGCCGCCATCATCACGTTCTCCGTGCCGGTGACGGTGATGACGTCGAAGTTGACCATGCCGCCCTTGAGCTGCTTCGCCCGGGCCTCCACGTAGCCTTCCGTCAGGTGGATGTCCGCGCCCAGCGCCTTGAGGCCCTTCAAGTGCTGATCGATGGGACGCGCGCCAATGGCGCACCCGCCCGGCATGGACACGCGCGCCCGGCCGAATCTCGCCACGAGCGGCCCCAGCACCAGGACGCTGGCGCGCATGGTCTTCACCAGGTCGTAGGGGGCCTCCGGGGTGATGTCCCCCGCGATGCTGATTTCACAGGTGTCCGCCTTCCTGCCGGTGAGCCGCTCGGCCTCGCAGCCCATCGTGCGGAGCACCTCCAGCATCGTGGCCACGTCCGCCAGGTCCGGCACGTTGCGGAAGGTGGTGGTGCCGTCCGCGAGCAGCGCGGAGGCCAGGATGGGCAGCGCCGCGTTCTTCGCGCCGGAGACCTCCACCTCGCCGTGCAGCGCGGTGCCGCCCTTCATGACGATCTTGTCCATGTCTTTTACGTACCTTCTTTGCGTGCGGCTGCCGGGCCGCGCGTCCCGTGGCCGTCAGGCCGCGGGCTGTGTCCCGAACGCCATGCGTTCACGCCGCTCCAGGTCCTTCTCCACGCGCGCGTCCGAGTACCCCGCCGCCCGCAGGAGCTCCAGGACGGCGCTGCCCTGGGTCTCACCCATCTCCAATGCAAGCAGTCCGCCAGGCTCCAGCACCC
The DNA here is from genome assembly GCF_003611685.1 of Corallococcus sp. CA049B. Lineage (NCBI taxonomy): Bacteria > Pseudomonadati > Myxococcota > Myxococcia > Myxococcales > Myxococcaceae > Corallococcus > Corallococcus sp. CA049B. Next base: position 11,444 of record NZ_RAWC01000226.1, read on the forward strand.
GGCGGGCGCCCTGAATCACCCGCCGGAGCGCCACCAGCCCGTCCGGCCCGCCGTCCAGCGCCAGCCGGGGCTCGCGCCGCACCTCGGCGGACAGCCCGGCGATGTCGCCTGAATCGATGTACGGCGGATTCGACACCACCACCCGGAACGTCGCGTCCGGGGGCAGGGGAGAGAACAGGTCGCCCTCCAGCACGCTCACGCGCTCGGAGACGCCCAGGGCCTGCGCGTTCTCACGCGCCAGCGCGCACGCGTCCCTGGACAGGTCCGTGGCCAGCACCGTCGCCTGGGGCCGCTCCGCCGCCACGCTGATGGCGATGCAGCCGGAGCCCGTGCACACGTCCAGCACGCGGGAGGGCGCGTCCCTGGGCACCGCGTGCAGCACCGCCTCCACCAGCAGCTCCGTCTCCGGCCGGGGGATGAGCACGCGCGCGTCCACCTTGAACGGGCGGTTGTAGAACTCCTTCGTGCCCGTCAGGTAGTTCGTGGGCTCGCCCGCGAGCCTGCGCTCGATGAGCGCCTTGAAGGCGGCCAGCTCGTCCTTGGACAGCGGCCGGTCCAGGTCCACGTACAGGCGCACCCGGCCCGTCTTGAGCACGTGCGCCAGGAGGATTTCCGTCGTGAGCCGGGGCGCGTCCACCCCGCGCTTCTCGAAGTGCCCCGTCGTCCAGGTGAGGAGCCGGCGGATGGTCCAGACGTCGCTCATGCTTCGCTGGCGGGCCGCCCGCCACCCGTCTGCGCCTTGAGGGCTTCGGCCTGGTAGTGGGTGCGGCAGGCGGTGATCACCTCGTCCACGTTGCCCACCATGATGGCCGGCAGGTTGTGCACGGTGAGCCCGATGCGGTGGTCGGTGAGCCGGTCCTGCGGGAAGTTGTAGGTGCGGATCTTCTCGCTGCGGTCGCCCGTGCCCACCTGGCCGCGGCGCATGGAGTCGCGCTCGTTGCGGATGCGCTCCTGCTCCATGTCGTAGAGCTTCGCGCGCAGCATGCGCAGGGCCATGGCGCGGTTCTTCCCCTGGCTCTTCTCCTGCTGGCACTTCACCACGATGCCGGACGGCTTGTGGATGAGGCGCACCGCGGAGTCCGTGGTGTTGACGCTCTGGCCACCGGCGCCCGTGGAGCGCATCACCTGCATCTCGATGTCCGCGGGGTTGATCTGCACGTCCACGTCCTCCGCCTCCGGCATCACCGACACGGTGATGGTGGAGGTGTGGATGCGCCCCTGCGTCTCCGTGGCCGGCACGCGCTGGACGCGGTGGACGCCGGACTCGTACTTGAGCTGGCTGAACACGGCGTCCCCGGAGAGCGTCACCGTGGCGTCCTTCACGCCGCCCGCGTTGCCCGCGCTCATGTCCAGGATGTCCGCCTTCCAGCCCTTGCGGTCCGCGTAGCGCAGGTACATCTGCATGACCTCTTCGGCGAAGAGGGCCGCCTCGTCGCCGCCCGCGCCCGCGCGGATCTCCAGGATGACGTTCTTCTCGTCATTGGGATCCTTGGGCAGCAGGAGGATCTTCAGCGCGGCTTCCTGCTCCTCGCGCTGCTCCTTGAGGCCCGGCAGGGACTCCTTGGCGTAGGCCTTCTCGTCGGGGTCGGAGCTGGACAGCCACGACTCCACCTCCGACAGGTCCGCCAGCACCTTGCGGTAGCCGCGGAACGTCTCCACGAGCTTCTCCAGCCCGGCGCGCTCCTTGGACACCTTCTGGAGCTTCGCCGTGTCGGCGAGGATATCGGGGTTCGACAGGTCGGCCGTGAGCCGCTCGAAGCGGCGCTCGACCTCTTCCAGTTTGTCAATCATGCGTGGTTCCCGGGGCGTCTTGCCCCGTTGGGCGCCCCGTGGCAAGGGCCGAGGGCGTCAAGGAAAACCTTGGCCGTATGGGCAGCGGCATGTAAGAACGGCCCCCGTCGCCGCCCGGTGCGGCTTGAATCACGCTCAACACGGAGTCCTTCCACATGGCCGCACAGAAGGGGAATCGTTCCAAGAAGAAGCTGAAGAACCGCGCCAAGACCCGGAAGGCGCAGCTGAAGCGCCGCCGCACGCGCTTCAAGCGCGGCCAGCGCAACAACAAGTAGTCCCGGCAGCTACTGCCCCCCTCTCACACTGGAGGAGGGGGGCGGCTGGCTCCCTGCTCCCCCGGCTTCCACCGTCTCCAACGCCGGGAGCATCCGCTCCAGCCCCTGCGTCCCCTGCGACGCGGTGCGCAGCAGCGTCATCACCCCTTCGGCCTCGGCACCCGTGACGGGCACCGGCTGGACGGGGAACTCGGGGTAGCGGTCGGTCCTGAGGGGCAGCACGTCACTGGACACATAACCCGTGGAGTCGAAGCGCGCCCGCCACAGGACGCTGCGCTTGTCCCGGGGGTTCCAGTTCCCGCCGAACACGAAGTTGCCCAGCGAGTAGAGCACCGGCTTGCCCTGGTACAGCTCCATGGACTGGAGCACGTGCGGGTGGCTGCCCAACACCCCCGCCGCCCCCGCGTCGATGGCCGCGTGCGCCAGGCGCACCTGGTACGGCTCCGGGGTGGTGTTGCCCTCGATGCCCCAGTGGAAGAAGGGGAGCACCAGGTCCGCCTGGGCCCTGGCCGCCGCGATGTCCTCGCGCAGCATCCGCTCCATCACCTCCACGTCGGAGAAGTGCCCGGCCACGCCCGGCGTGGTGTCCGTGGCGTAGACCTCCCGGGGCTCGATGTTGCGCGTGCCCAGGAAGAAGTAGCCCAGGAACGCGACCTTCAGGCCCCCCACGGTGAGCACGGCCGGGCGGCGCGCCTCCGCCAGGGTGCGGCCGGCGCCGAAATAGGGGATGCGCGCGGCCTCCAGGGCGGTGAGGGTGTCCAGGAGCCCCTGCGCGCCGTAGTCCATCATGTGGTTGTTGGCCAGGCTCACCACGCCCACGCGGCCCGCGGTGAGCACGTTCACCAGCTCCGGCCGCGCGCGGAAGTTGAAGTTCTTGGGCAGCTTCACCGTGCTGTCCGTGTACGGGCACTCCAGGTTCACGACGAACAGGTCGCCGGAGTCCACGATGGGCATCACCTCGCGGAAGCCGTACGCGAACATCTCCTCGCGCGTCCTCCCCTTGGCCACCTGATCATCGAAGTACTCCTCGTAGTGGTAGCCCACCGTCACGTCGCCGCCCACCACCAGCGTCACCGGGCGGGCGGGGGCGGGAGGGGCCGGCTGGCCAGCGG
>NZ_RAWC01000227.1:0-14626 GCF_003611685.1 Corallococcus sp. CA049B
CCGGTGCCCCGGACGCCCTGGCTGGCCCCCACGCCCCGGTGGTTGAAGCGCAGGGTGGGAAAGCCCGCCCGCGCCACCGCGAAGGCCACCTCCGCCGCCAGGACGTGATCCATCCCGCCCCCCTCCTCCGGCCGGGGCGGGAGGATGAGCAGCGGCGGCGACTTCTGGCCCCGGTGCACCGTGCCCTCCATCACCGTGCCGTCCGAACCCACGGGGATGAGCGTGGAGCGCTCCAGGAACTGACCTTTCTGGACCATGCCCCCACCTTAAGCCGTCCCCCCGGCCGCGCCCGGGCCGGATTCCCGTCCGCGTCCCCTCCCGGACGTCCCGTGCCGCAGCGCGTTGCACACATTCCGTGACCTGCTCGCAACTTTTCGGCGCTTCGGGTGAGAATGGATCAACGCAGCAAGCTTTCCCTTCCCCCTTCAAAAATCCGCACACCGCAGGAGCCTCAAGCCATGGGAACCATCGGGCGCACCTCCAACAACACCATCGCGCGCACCACCACGACCACGGGGACGACCGGCGCGGCCGCTCCGGCCAAGCCGGCCACCCCGGCCACGGCGAAGCCGGCCAACACCGTGAAGGACGGCTTCGACACGAAGGCGTCGAACAGCGCGGTGCGCACCGCGGCCCCCGCGGCCGTGTTCACCGCTCCGGCGGGCGCGAAGGACAAGGCCTATGACGGCAAGATCATGGGCAAGGGCGGGCAGGCCTTCGACGCCAGCACCCCGCTGAGCCAGATCCCGGCCTACGAGCCCAAGGGCGGCGTGAAGCAGCCGGGCACCATCATCTACGTGAACGGGATGATGACGGACAAGGCGGGCCAGGAGACCACGATGCAGGCCATCGCGGACAAGACGGGCCAGAAGACCATCGGCATCCACAACTCCACCGAGGGCTTCTTCAAGGACCTGGGCCAGTGCATCACGGACAAGATGGACAAGGGCAAGAACCCGGCCGTGGACACGCTGGCGGACTCGCTCTACACGGAGCTGAAGGCCGGCCGTGACGTGCACCTGATGGCGCACAGCCAGGGTGGCCTCATCACCAGCCGCGCGCTGAGCGACGTGGCCAAGCGGCTGCGCATCGAAGACGGGCTGTCCCCCGCCCAGGTGCAGGAGAAGCTGGGCAAGGTCTCCGTGGAGACCTTCGGCGCCGCGGCGGCGACCTACCCGGACGGCCCCAAGTACGTCCACTACGTCAACGACAAGGACCCCGTGCCGGGCCTGTTCGGTCTGGGCACCAGCGGCAAGGGCCCCCTGGACCTGCTCAAGCACGCGGGCAAGGACGCGAAGATCCGCTACTTCTCCGAGAAGAGCATCTTCTCCGGCGCGCACAACATCAACGACACGTACCTCAACCAGCGCGTCCCGTTCGACCAGGCCCGCGCCGGCTAGTTCAAATCCCGGGTCCGGACTGGTATGACTGCACGTATGACGCTCGAAGAAGCCCAGCGACTGGTGCAGTCATTCATCCGGGGCCACGGAGGCGATGCGCAGGCCTCCGGGCTGAACGCGAAGGGATTTGGCGGCGCCGCGCTTGGCGACGCGCAGGTCTACTTCGAACACGTGAAGGACTCGGGGGCGCTGAAGTGCAGCGCCCTCATCTACCGCTTCCGCGACGCGCCCCGGCCGGGCGTCATCGACGGATTCCGTGACGAAGAGAAGAAGGGCACGGACGCCGGCGGCGGCAAGGTGGACTACGAGACCGAGAACAAGTCCCTCTTCCTGAGCCGCACGTACGGCGTGGTGCCGTCGGAGCAGCAGTTCAAGGAAGACGTGGACCGGCTCGTGGAAGCCAGCCTCGTGTGGGGCGACGAAGTGTTCAACCGCGTCGCGGACCGCGTCATCCCCGCGAAGTGATCAGCACGTTCTCCAGCAAGATTCAGTGGCTGCTGACCTCCATGGGCCTGGCGCGTCCCGCGCCGCCCGCGGGGGGGCCGATGACGCGCGACGCGGCCCGGCAGCTGGTGAAGTGGTACCTCCAGTCCCAGGGCGCTGGCGTCACGGAAGGCCTCAACGAGCAGGGGCTTGGCGGCATGATGAGCGGCGAGGGCCAGTACGCCTTCGAGCACGTCGAGTCGCCGCCGGCGCTCAAGTGCAGCGCCCTCATCTACCGGTTCCGCGAACCGCCCAAGCCCGGCATCATCGAGGGCTTCCGGCAGCAGCAGGAAGAGGGCACGGACACCGGCGGCGGCAACGTCGACTTCGAGCCTGACACCGGCAATCTGTTCCTGACCCGCACCTACGAAGTCATGCCGGACGGCCGCGAATTCACCCGCGACCTGGACCGGCTGGGCAAGGCCAGCGTCGTCTGGGGCAAGGACGTGCTGGACCGCGTGGCCCACAAGGTCTTCGGTACCTGAGCACTCCCGAGCACCACCGGCGGCGCGCCTCATGTCAGGCGCGCCCCGGGGCCGGGCAGAGCCGCTACACCGCCTGCATCACGTAGAACTTGAGGTACTTCCCTTCCGGGAACTGCAGGCGCACGGGGTGGTCCGGCGGCTGGTAGCGCTCCTCCACCAGCGCCAGATCCACGCCGGCCTTGAAGCCCGCCTCGCGCACGGCGCCCATGAACATGTCCCCCGTCACGCGCGCGGAGCACGATGCCGTGGCCAGGAGGCCACCGGGACGCAGCAGCGCCAGGGCCTGCCGGTTGAGGGACGCGTAGCCGTCCACGGCCGCCTCCACCGCGCGCTGGCTCTTCGCGAAGGCGGGCGGGTCCAGGATGATGAGGTCGAACGTGCGGCCCTCCTCCTTGAACGACTGGATGAGCGCGAACACGTCCGCCGCGAGGAAGTCGTGCTTCGCCGCCGGCAGCCCGTTGCGCGTGAAGTTCTCCCGCGCCAGGGCGATGGCCTCCGGGTCCTGATCCACGGAGAAGACGCTGTTGGCCCCGCCCAGCGCCGCGTTCACGGAGAAGCCGCCGCTGAAGCTGAAGCAGTTGAGCACGTCCCTCCCCTGTCCCAGCCGGCGGATGAGGTGGCGGTTCTCACGCTGATCCAGGAAGAAGCCCGTCTTCTGCCCCTTCCACGCGTCCACCAGGAAGACGGCGCCGCGCTCACGGATGGGGATGAGCTCCGGGGCCTCCTCGCCCCACAGCATCTTCCCGCTTCCGCGCCCGTCGTCCTCCTCCACGTCGTCGCGCCCCACCTCGTCGCGGCCGAGGATGCCCTTGAGGCCCGGGACGCCCGCCTTCAGCGCCTCCACGATGAGGGGGCGGTACGGGGTGAGGCCCGCGGAGTAGAGCTTCATCACCGCCCAGCCCGCGTACAGGTCCACCACCACGCCGGGCAGGCCGTCACCCTCGCCGTGGATGAGGCGGTAGCTGTCCGTGTCCTTCAGGTCGATGAGCGCCGTGCGCGCGGCCAGGGACCGCTGCACGCGCTGGGTGATGAAGCGCGAGTCCACCGTCTCGCGCGAGTCGCGCGTGAGCACGCGCACCGCGATGGCCGAGTGCGGATCGTAGTACCCGCGCGCGACGAACTTCCCGTTCTCCGTCAGGTCCACCACGCTGCCGGCCGGAATCCGCGGCGTGTGCTCCAGGGCCTTGCGGAACACCCAAGGGTGCCCCGCACGCAGGTGACGCCCCAAGCCTCGGGCCAGCTCCAGCTTCACGACATTCACGTTGAAACTCCTCGACTGCGGGCCGTCCGGCGGCGGGCGAGGAGGGCGGAAGCCAGCTCCTCGAAGCCCCGCCCCTCGGGCGCCCGGGTGATGAAGGCCGGCGGCGCGTCGATGCGATCCAGCACCGCGCGCACGTTGGCCACGCCCACGCCCAGCTTGAACGCCTGGAACATCGGAGCGTCGTTGAAAGAATCCCCCACGTAGACGTACCGGCCGTCCGCGGGGTCCAGCTTCTCGCCCCACGCCACCCTGGCGAAGCGGCGCGACGCGGAGAGCTTGTCGAAGCGGCCCAGCCAGCAGTTGACGTGGACGGACGAGCGCACCGCCGTCACGCCCCGGGCCTTGAGCAGCGACTCGATGCGGGAGGCCCCTTCATCGCCCAGCCGGGCCTCCTCGTTGTAGTCCACCGCCAGGTCCACTTCCGTGTAGCGGCTGTCCACGGACAGGCGCGCGCCGGGCACCTGGGCGAGCACGCGCTCGACCTCCTTCTCCAGGCGCTGGCGGTTCGCCACGCGCTGGGCGGGAGGCTCCAGGTACACCTTGCGCAGCTTCCCCCTGGCACCCTTGAGGAAGAACAGCCCGCCGTTCTCCACGACGACGCCGTCCACGGGGAGTTGGCGGGCCCACGCCTCGCCCCACCCCGCCGGCCGGCCGCTCACCAGCACCACGCGCAGGCCGGACGCGGACAGCTGCTCCAGGGAGCGCACCGTCTGGCTGCGCAGCTTGTGGCCCGTCGTCAGCGTGCCGTCCACGTCGGTGAAGACGCCCTGCACGCCGGACAGGTCCGCCTGCCGCAGGGGGCGCGGCTCCACGGCCTTCCCATTCACTGGCTTCACATCACGTCCAGTTGCGCGAGCTGGGACTGGAAGGACTCGATGGTGGAGAGCAGCTCCGGGCCCGTGAGCGTGGCGAGCTTCAGCTTGCGCGCCTTGCGCAGGAACGCGTCCATGGTGGGGTCCCGGCCATAGAGCGACTGCGCGCTGGCCGCGGCCTCCGCCAGCGCCTTCGCGGACGCGACCGGATCCTTCTTCGACTGCATCAGCGCGCGCTCCAGGCGCACGCCGCACGCGGCCCACACCTCGCGGTCATGGAGGATGAGCAGCTGGCGCTGGTTCACCGCGGACAGGCTCCGCACCAGCTCCTCCAGCCCTTCCGTCACCGTCAGCAGCCGTGCCTGCTCGGGGGCGGACTCGAGCGCGAGCGCGCCAATCTCCGCGCGGGCCTCCACGATGTGGCGCTTGTCCTGCGCGCGCAGGTTCCGGTACGCGGCGGTGCGGCCGAAGGCGTCCAGCTCCGTCTGGAGCTGCTGCGCGTTCCACAGCACCTCCTCTGGCTTCGCGTCGCGCACCTTGTTGAGCCGCGCCGTGACGATGCGCGACAGGTCGGACGTGATGGCGCGCACCGTGACGGCCGCCTTCACCTCCGCCTCGTAGCCGGGCACCACCTGGGCGCGGGACACCTCGCCGAAGGTGCTCGCGGACTCGAAGACGAGCTGGCTCATCTGTTCGCGGTAGTCGGAGCGGAAGCGTTGGATTTCCGCCAACAGCTGCCAGCGGTCGCTCACCACGGACGGGTTGCGCATGGCTTCACCCAGCTGGGTGATGCTCTGGGCCAGACGGGCCATGCCCTCCTGGAGCATGGCGGGCACGTCCGCGGGGCCCTCGGGGGACGCGGCCGGCGTGCCGGGGAACTGCTCCCGGATGACGTTGAGCAGCGCGTTGACGTCCATCACCGTGTCGCGGATGACGGGCGCCATCTCCTCCCACAGCGACAGGTCGGGGCTGGCGTCGACGACGGGCGTCTCGTACTTCACCAGGTCCAGGTCGCTCAGCCGGGAGATGGCCTGGGCCGCGGCGAGATACACCGCTCGAAGCCGCGCGGAGAAGGCGCGGTCGGGCAGCGACTGGAGGATTTGTTCGAGCCTCGGGGTCAGGGAGGCCGGCGGTGGATTCTCGGCGGCAGCGGACACGTTGACCCCACTCTACCGCTCGACATCGCGTCCGGGGAGTTCTAGCAAGCGTCCCGGGCCCGAGGGGTGGGCCGGGGAGTCCACGGAAATGATCCAGGTCTGTCTGTGGGAAGACGGCAGGGCTGTCTCGGGGGGCGAGGAACTGCTCGACCGGCCGGGGCCCAAGTGGATCGACGTCCTGGAGCCGAACGCGGAGGTGCTGGGCCGCCTGGCCGAGCGCTTCCAGCTGCACCGGCTGGCCGTAGAGGACTGCCTGCACCTGGACCAGCGGCCCAAGCTGGAGGAATACCCACACCACCAGTTCATCGTGTTGCAGGGCTTCAGCTGCGGTCCGGACGTCACGGAGCTCACGCTGCACGAGCATCACTTCTTCCTCGCGCAGGACTGGCTCATCAGCGTGCACGCGCTGCGCCTGCCCAGCCATGACGCCGTCCTGCGCCGCGTGAAGGACGACCCCTCGGGCACCCTGGGCCGGGGCGTGGACGTCATCCTCTACCTGCTCGCGGACGCGCTCGTGGACGCGCAGTTCCCCATCATGGACGACTTCAGCGACCGGCTGGACGACCTGGAGGACGCCATCTTCGCAGAGCCGGATCCAGCGCACCTGCAGCGCATCTTCCAGCTCAAGCGCGCGCTGGTGACGCTGCGCCGAGTGCTGTCTCCACAGCGGGACGTGGTGGGCATGCTGTCGCGCCGGGGCATCCCGCAGATCCAGGAGAAGACGACGCTGTACTTCCGCGACGTCTACGACCACCTGGTGCGGCTCTACGAGCAGATTGACGCCAGCCGCGACGTGGTGGGCAACGTGATGGACGGCTACCTGTCCATGGTGGCCCAACGCACCAACGACATCAGCAAGCAGCTCACCATCTTCGCCACCCTCTTCCTGCCCCTGTCCTTCATCGTGGGCTTCTTCGGGCAGAACTTCGAACAGTTGACGGGACCGCTCTGGTACGCCGCCATGTGGGTGACCATGGTGGGCTTCCCCCTGGGGCTCGTCGGCTGGTTCAAGTACAAGAAGTGGATCTGACGCCGCCCCCTGCGAAGGGCCGCGAGGAGGCACGCATGCTGACGGTCGCCGTGGATGGGGTTCCGCTGCACTACCGGGACGTGGGCCAGGGGTTGCCGGTGCTGCTCATGCACGCCTTCCCGCTGGACGGCTCCGCCTTCGACCGGCAGGTGGCCGCGCTGTCCGGGCGCTACCGCTTCCTCGTGCCGGACCTGCGCGGCTTCGGGCAGAGCCGGCTGGGTGAAGGCCCCACGGAGATGCGCAAGCTGGCGCAGGACGCGCTCGCGCTGCTGGACGCGCTGAACATCGACACGGCGGTGGTGGGCGGCGTGTCCATGGGCGGCTACGCGGCCCTGGCGCTCCTGCGCGAGGACCCGGGCCGGGTGCGCGGGCTGGTGCTTTCGGACACGCAGTGCACCGCGGACGACGCCGCCGGGAAGGACAAGCGCGAGTCCACCGCGCAGCAGGCCCTGAAGGAAGGCACCGCGTCCGTCGTCCAGGGGCTGGTGCCCAAGCTGGTCCACGCGGGGCCGGACTCACCGGTGGGCCGCGAGGTGACGAAGCTGGGGCTGGCCGTGTCGCCGGAGTCCATCGCCGCCGCGCAGCGGGGCATGGCGCTGCGGCTGGACAGCAAGGACCTGCTCGCGCGCTACGCGGGTGCCGCGCTGATTGTCGTGGGCGAGCACGACACCGTGACGCCGCTGGCGAAGGCGAAGCAGATGGCGGACCTGGTGCAGGGCGCGCGGCTGGAGGTCATCCCCGGCGCGGCGCACCTGCCCAACCAGGAACAGCCGGAGGCGTTCAACTCGGTGCTGGACAGCTTCCTCGCGTCGCTGGCCTGATGGCGGCGGTCCCCGTCCTTTCGCCAGGGAAGTGCGCGATGATGAAGTCCCCCGCTCCGGAATCCATGTACCTGCCCGACGTGGAGTCGCACGAGTCCGACGGGCACTACGGGAAGCTGATCGCCATGGCGCGGGCCGGGGGCATGACGCCGCCGGGCATCTGGCACCTGTTCGCGTTCAAGCCGCGCATGACGGACGCGCTGTCCGCCTTCACCCACGAGGTGATGCGCGGCCCGTCCCCGCTGTCCGCCGGACTGCGGGAACTCATTGCCGCGTACACGTCGCGGCGCAACGCCTGCGTATTTTGAACGGGCTCTCACGCCGCGGTCGCGGCGGAACTGCTGGGCAGCACGGAGCACGTCCAGGCGGTGCTGGACGACGTGAAGACGGCCCCCATCCCGGAGGCCGAGAAGGCGCTGTTCGCCTTCGTGGACAAACTCAACGACGCCCCCGGAGACGTTTGCCGCGAGGACGTGGAGCGCTTGAAGGCGGCCGGCTGGTCGGACGAGGCCGTCTACGACGCGGTCTCCGTCTGCGCCCTCTTCAACTTCTACAACCGGTGGATTGACGGCACCGGCGTCCAGGGCCTCTCACCGGCCATGTACGAACGGTCCGCGAAGCGCATGGCCACGGGCGGCTACCTGCCCGCGCCCCCTCCCGGTTCCCCACCCAAGCCCGGAGGGGAACCGGAGCGCTGACGTCGCCGGAGTCAGGGCTGGCAGACGGCCTGCTCGTCCTGCACGGCGCACGACGAGCAATCCGCCGTCTTCACCAGCACGCCCTGCTGGCACGTGAGGAGCGCGGCGCCGTTCGGGCTGCACACGCCCTTGCCTTCCGCGCCAATGGAGCACCCGTCGTTCTCCTGGTTGAGGGACGTGTCGCACCGCACGCTGTCCGCCAGCTCCCGGCAGCCCAGCGGCCCCCGGCACGCGAGCGCGCGCCAGATGCCGTTGCGGCACTCCAGGGCCTGCGCGTCGTCCTGGCACACGTAGTCGCCGCCGTCACACGAGTCGCCCGAGCCCGGCCCTCCACAGCCGGAGAGAAGGAAGAAACCGACGAGGGACCAGAGCGCGAGGGGAAGACGGTTCATGGGTGCCGGCGACTCTTTTCGACAGGTTTTTCGCTGTCAACCGCCGCCGAGCGTCTCCCGAAAGTAACGCCGGAAGTTGCCACCCATCACACGTTCCACCCAGGACTCCGGGTGTCGCTTGAGCAGCGCCTCCGTGAGCCGGGGCAGGTCCGTCACGTCCCGCATGCCCCGGGGCAGCGCCACCATGCCGTCGTAGTCGCTGCCCACGCCCACGCCCTCCTCCCCCATCACGTCCACGGCGTGCTCCACGTGGCGGACCACGTCGTCCCACGTGTCGCCGCCCAGGTACACCGGCGCCAGGATGATGCCCACCACACCGCCGCGCTGGGCAATGGTGCGCAGGGCCTCGTCGGACAGGTTGCGCCAGCCGCCGCCCGCCGCGCGCACGCCGGTGTGCGAACAGAAGTAGCGCACCGTGGGATGCGCGAAGAGCTCCGTGAGCGTCTGTTCGGAGGCGTGCGCCACGTCCACGCTCATCCCCAAGCGGGCCATCTCCTCCATCACCTGGTGCCCCAGCGGCGTCAGCCCCCGGTTGCCCATCATGGGAAACGATGAACCGCCCAGGTCGTTGTTGGACAGGTGCGTGAGCCCCATGAAGCGCACCCCGCGCCGGTGCAGCTCCGCCAGCCGCTCCACCTGCCCTTCAATCGCGTGGCCCCCCTCCACGCCCAGCACCGCGGACAGCCGCCCGTGCGCGAGGTTGTCCTCCAGCCCCGCCCCCGTGGTGGCGACGCGCACGGTGTCCCCGGAGCGGGCGCAGAAGGCGTCCAGCCTTTCAATCTGCCAGAGCGCGCGCGTCCACTCGCTGCCGCGCGCCTCGCGGGGCCACTTGCGCCACGCGGCGAACAGCGGGAAGCCGCCAATGAACGGGAAGCCCCGGGTCACCAGCGTGAAGCACTGCAGCTTCACCCCCGCCTCGCGCAGGCGGGGGAAGTCCACGTGCCCCTCCGTCGACCGCTCGCACAGGTCGCGGTTCCACATCAGCGAATCCGCGTGTCCATCCGCGATGCACCACTGGCGGTGCAGCTCCTTCACGTCACCCATGCCAGCAGTCTTCGTCACGGCCTCCCGCGATGACAAGCGCCCCGGGACCTCCCGCTGTCACGCCTCACGTCCACTCCGCGCCGTCGTCATCGCAGCCGTCCCAGAGGTCGTCCTCCAGCGGGAGCCCCGCTTCCGCCGCCCCCGCCGGGTCCACGAGCGCGTCCGTGCGCACCTCCGCCACCTCGCGCAGCGCTTCAGGGGGACCATAGGGCCGTCCTTGCGCGTTCAGCAGGCCCCGGAGCGCGTCCCGCAGCTCCGCGCCCGTCTGGAAGCGCAGGTCGCGGTCGCGCTGGAGCCCCCGCTGGAGCACCTCCCGCATGCCCGGCGACAGCCCCCGCGTGGCCTGCTCCACGTGGGCCGGCGTCAGGCACGCCATGCGCGCGGCCATCAGCGGCGCGGGGAGCCAGCTGGGCGTCTCCGCGCACAGCCCGCGCGTTCCGGGCACGGGCTGGGCCTGCTGCGCGGCGCGCTCCACGTCGTCCAGGTCCAGCAGGTGCAGCCCGGTGAGCAGCTCCAGCAGCACCATCCCCAGGGAGAACAGGTCCGCGCGGCCATCCAGCGGCAGGCCCTCCAGCGCCTCTGGCGACGCATAGGCCACGTCCCCGCGCACGAGCCCCGGCTCCGTCACCACGCGCCCGGGCATCCGCGACCACGCGAGCGCGAAGTCCGACAGCCGCACCCGCCCGTGCACGTCCACCCGCAGGGAGCGGGGGCTGATGTCGCGGTGGACCACGCCCACGGGCAGGCCGCGCGCGTCCTCCAGCGAATGGGCGTGGTGGAGCGCGTCCGCCACCTCCGCGCCCACGTACGCGGCGAACGCCTCCGAGAACGGCCGCCGCCGCAGCGCCGCGAAGCTGGACAGCGTCTCCAGGCACGGCCCGTCCACGAACTCCGTCACCAGGTGGGGCGCGCCGTCATGCACCCGCACCAGGTACACCGGCGCGATGGCCGGGTGGGACAGCCGCATGAGCAGCTTCACCTCTTCCCGCAGCCGCGCCCTCGCCACGTCATCCGTCACGTCGCGCAGCCGCTTGATGAGCACCAGTCCGCCCGGCGTGCGCGCGTAGTGCCGGCGGGCGAGCAGCAGCTCCCCTCCGGCGCGCGACCCCAGGTAGCGCACCAGCTCATAGGACGTGGCCCCGGTGGTGAAGAGGATGAAGGGCCGGGACGCGGAGGACGCGGGGGGATGGGTGGCCATCGTGGGTGACGCTCCTGACGAAGAGGCGCTTCCCGGGGGTGGGAAGGCATGAGGAACTCCTCACGCCCGCGTCCTACCACCCGGGTCAGACATCCCCATCCGACCCCACCGGGCATTTCCCCGACTAAAAAGGAAACGGCCCCCACCGCGAGGGTGGGAGCCGCCGCCTTCAAGTATCTTCCCCTGTCCGGAAGGACGTCAGGCGCGTGAGGCGCGGGGATTACTTGTCCAGCTTCTTCACCGGCGCCACCAGGGTGACGTCGCGGGCGACCATGTCCTTGCCGTCCATCACGTAGGAGGCGCGCACCTGCGAGCCTTCCTGGATGTCGTCCAGCTTCACCGCGCGGCTGCCGTTGTCCATCAGCGCGGTCTTGTCGTTGGTCTTGATCTTCAGCTCCTTGTTGGTGCTGTCCACCAGCGTCAGCGTGTCACCGGACTTGGACAGCACGCGGCCGTTGACGGTGGTGGCCGCCGCGGCGCTCGTGGTGCCGGCCATGCCGGAGCCGCCCTCGGCCAGGTCCTCATTCCGGTTGGCCCGGGCCTCGGCCAGGTCCTGCTCCTCGTCACGGACGTCCTCGTTGGCGCTGGCGATCTTGTCGTTCGCGTCCTGACGCGCCTCCGCGATGTCCTCGTTGGCGTCCTGCTGCGTCGCAGCCAGCTCCTTGCTCTCGTCCTGACGCGCCTCCGCCGTCTCCTGCGCCGCTTCCTGACGGGCCTCGGCGACATCCTCGCGCTGCGCCTGGACGTCATCCTTCTTGCAACCGGTGACCATCGTCAGACCCGCGACCGCCGTGACCGCAATCATGAGCTTCCGCATGTGTGACCGCCCCCTGTGAGTGTGTCTTGAGTGCCGGTGATTTGTTCCCCGGCGTTGGGCAGAAACTGGTCGCTCCCCCCGTACCTGCACAGCGCTTGGCAACGCATGGAGGCATGAGCAGGGGCGGTCCGCGCACGAGGGAGCCCCTGGCCGCCCGCCTGCTGGGGAAGCGGAACAAAACGCAAACGAGCGCGAAAAATCCGTTCCCGTGCGCTGAAACAGGCCTGTTGCGTGGGGGAGGCTGTGCGTTGACAGGGCAGAACCGCCCTTGTACTGGCACCGGCAGGTCCCGTCCGAAGGGGCCGGAAGGAGCCGTGAGGCCGTGAACGTGTGGGTCAACGGAGAAGCGCGGACGCTGCCGGAGGGCAGCACCCTTTCGTCCCTGCTGGCGCTGTTGGAGCTGGGCAGCGGCCCGGGGGTGGCGGTGGAGGTGAACGCGGAGGTGGTGCGCCGCGCCCGTCATCCCGAGCACCGGCTCCAGGACGGGGACCGGGTGGAGATCGTCACCTTCGTGGGTGGCGGGTGAGCGCAGGCCCTGGAGAGGAGACGGTCATGAGCGGCATCGCGGACAAGCCTTTCACGCTGGCGGGGGTGACGTTCACCTCGCGGCTCATCGTCGGCACGGGGAAGTACCCCAGCCACGAGGTGATGAAGCAGTGCCACGAAGCGTCGGGCGCGGAGCTCGTCACGGTGGCGGTGCGGCGGTTGGACCTGAAGGCGACGGGCGAGGCGTCGCTGATGAACTGGATCGACCGGAACAAGATGCGCCTCTTGCCCAACACGGCGCTCTGCTACACGGCGGAGGACGCGGTGCGCACGTGCCGGCTGGCGGAAGAGCTGGGCATGAGCAAGTGGGTGAAGCTGGAGGTACTGGGCGACGAGAAGACCCTCTACCCGGACGTCGAGGAGACGGTGAAGGCCGCTCGCATCCTGGTGAAGGAAGGCTTCACGGTGCTGCCGTACACCAGCGACGACCCCATCACCGCGCGCAAGCTGGAGGACGCGGGCTGCGCGGCGGTGATGCCGCTGGCGGCGCCCATCGGCAGCGGGCTGGGCATCCGCAACCCGCACAACCTGCGGCTCATCCGCGAGGTGGTGAAGGTGCCCGTCATCGTCGACGCGGGCGTGGGCACGGCGTCCGACGCGGCCATCGCGATGGAGCTGGGCGTGGACGCGCTGCTCATGAACACCGCCATCGCGGGCGCGAAGGATCCGGTGCGAATGGCCGTGGCCATGAAGAAGGCGGTGGAGGCCGGCCGCGACGCGTACCTGGCGGGCCGCATCCCGCGCAAGGCGTACGGCTCCGCGTCCAGCCCCATCGAAGGGCTCGTGGAGTAGCGGTGCGCGCCCTGCCCCGCCTCGTGGTCATCACGGACTGGCGGCTGCCCCGGGCGCGGTTGCTCACCGCGCTGGAGCGGGCGCTGGAGGCGGGGCCGGACGTCGCCGTGCAGCACCGCCACCCGGAGGCCTCCGGGCGGCTGTTCCTGGAGGAGGCGCGGCTCCTGGCGGACGTGTGCCGGGGCCGGACGCTGTTCGTGAATGGCCGGCTGGAGGTCGCGCTGCTCGTGGGCGCGCACCTGCACCTGCCCGCCTCCGGCCCTTCGCCCCGCGACGTGCGCCCGTTCCTGCCCGCGGACCGGTGGGTGAGCGTGGCGGTGCATGACGCGCGCGAGGCGGAAGGCGCGGTGGACGCGGACCTGGCGCTGGTGAGCCCCGTGTTCGCTCCGGGTTCCAAGCCGGGGGATACGCGCGACACGCTGGGACCTCACGGGTTCAGCGGGCTCGCGGAGCGGCTGCCCTGCCCGGCCCTGGCGCTGGGGGGGATGACGCCGGAGCGGGCCCGGGAGGTGCCGGGGGCCTGGGGTGTCGCGGTCATCTCCGCCGTGCTGGAGGCCGAGGATCCGCTCGCCGCGGCCCGCGCGCTGCTGGACGCATGCCGGCCCCCGCGCGACGGAGGCGGCGTTATGCTGCGCGGCCGTGACGCCCTCCCCGACCTCCGTTGAGCTGCGCCCCCTCGCCATCGGAGAAATCATCGACCGCGCGGCGACGTTCTGGCGCGCGCACCTGAAGCCCCTGTTCGTGCTGGTCCTGGGGTTCGACCTGCTCAACTACATCGCGGTCAAGGCGTTCACCGTCGCCATGACGCGCACGGTGGGCGTGCTGCCCGGGCTGGGGAAGGCTCCGTCGGGCGCGGATCCCGGCCAGGCCCTGACCCAGTCCGGCATCATGTTGGGGCTGATGCTCGTGCTGTACGTGTTCCTCGTGTGGAACTTCTGGGTGGCCACCACGGCGGCGGCCCGGTACGTGATTCCCGCGCGGCTGGGTGAACCGGTGCGTCCCTCGGAAGGTCTGCGGCGGGCCGCGTCGCGCCTGGGCACCCTGACCGCGACCTATCTGCTGTCCATCGCGTGGGCCTCGGGGGTGACGCTCCTCTTGTGCCTGCCCGGCTCGCTCGTCATGGGGCTGGGCGTGGTCGCGGCCGTCACCGGCAGGGGCACCGGCGGCGGAACGGTGCTGAGCATCGCGCTGATCATCATCGGCGCCATCGTGCTGGGCGTGGGCGCGCTGGCCGCGGTGCTCTGGTACTTCCTGCGCTTCATGCTCCTGCCCCCCGTGCTGGCGATGGAGGACGTGGGCGCGTGGGCGGCCTTCAAGCGCTCCGGGGCCCTGCTGAAGGGCCGCGTCGAGCCGGGCTTCTTTGGCCGGGGCACGGTGCGGGCCATGGTGCTGTCCACGGTGGTGGGCGGCATCCTCATCGCGGTGAGCCTGGTGTCGGGGCTGCCCGCGTGGATCGTCCGGCTCGCCTATGGTGGCAACCTGTTGGATCCGGCGGCCCAGGCGGCCATTCCGCAGGCGCTGCTCGTCCCCGCGGAGCTGTTGCAGGTGGTGGGGCAGTCCTTCTTCACGCCGCTGAGCTTCGTGGTGTCCGCGTTCTTCTACGTGGACATGCGCGTGCGCCGCGAAGGCCTGGACCTGGAGCGGCGGATCGCGACCGCGGAGCCGGCGGCGCCGTCCCCCTGACAACCCG
>NZ_RAWC01000228.1:0-14614 GCF_003611685.1 Corallococcus sp. CA049B
GCCCCCAGGAGACCAGGCGGGCGTCCCCCAGGAAGCGGGTGCGCCCGGACGGGCGGGCTGGGTATAAGGCCCGTCCAATGGCCGTCCGCTTCGAACTCCTGAACACTGACCCCACCGGCGCCCGCACGGGCATCCTCCACACCCGCAAGGGGTCCTTCCCCACGCCGATGTTCATGCCGGTGGCCACCCACGCCGGCTTCCGCCATATCGCCATGGAGGAGGTGAAGGAGACGGGGGCCAAGGTCCTCCTCGCCAACACCTACCACCTGATGCTCCGGCCCGGCCCGGAGGTGTTCGAGCGCTTCGGCGGCATCCATCCCTTCATGGGCTGGGACGGCGCCGTGCTGACGGACTCGGGCGGGTTCCAGATCTTCTCCCTGCCGGAGGACCGCCTCATCACGGAGAAGGGCGCGCACTTCCGCAGCTTCTACGACAACAGCCGCCGGCTCCTCAGCCCCGAGTCCAGCATCGCCATGCAGCAGGCGATCAACTCGGAGATCATGATGGTGCTGGACGTGTGCATCGACTCGCGCACGGACGAGGCCGGCACCCGCGAGGCCATGGAGCGCACCCACCGCTGGGCCGTGCGCAGCCTCGCCGCGAAGGAGGCGAAGCCCACGGGCCAGGCGCTGTTCGGCATCGTCCAGGGCGGCGTCCACCCGCATCTGCGCGACGAGAGCGCCGCGTTCCTCACGAAGCTGCCCTTCGACGGTTTCGCCATCGGCGGGCTGGCCGTGGGCGAGACGAAGGTGGAGCGCGACACGATGACCGAGCGCGCCACCGCGTCCCTGCCGCAGGACAAGCCTCGCTACCTGATGGGCGTGGGCACCCCCACGGACCTGCTGGAGGCGGTGCTGCGCGGCGTGGACATGTTCGACTGCATCATCCCCACGAAGATGGCGCAGCAGGGCTACGCGTACACGTTCCAGGGCCTGGTGCGCATCACCCGCACCGTGTACCAGCTGGATGACGGGCCGCTCGACCCCGAGTGCGACTGCTACGTGTGCAAGAAGTACACGCGCGGCTACCTGCAACACCTGATGCGCGGCAAGCACCACCTGGGCTCGCGCTTCCTGTCCGTGCACAACGTGCGGCACTACCAGCGGCTGATGGAGCGCGTGCGCGAGGGCATCCTGCGCAACGGCTATGCGCAGACGTACCGCGAACTGAAGTCCGCCATCGCCACGCCCAAGGACCTGAAGGACGAGGCCGCGGCCAGCGCCGCGACGCTGAAGGACGTGGGCTGAAGTCCGGGCGCGTGGCCCGCTGGCCGCCCTCCGGCCGGGTTGTGAAGGGCGCCACGCGAACGGCGGTGCGGCGAGACGTGGCGGGTTAGCCTGCGGTGCCCGGGTCCTGCCGACCGGTGCACCTCTCCGCCGCATGGACCCGCGCGTCGCCACCCTCCTGAGTCACGTCCGCGCGAGCGCGGAGAACCGGCCCGGCGTGTACCGGTTCTTCGGTCCCGCAGGAGAGCTGCTCTACGTGGGCAAGTCCGTGCGGGTGCGCACGCGGCTCCTGTCGTACTTCCGCGCGGACGAGGGCGAGAAGGCCTGGGAGATCGTCGCCCAGGCGCACCAGGTGGAGTGGGAGTACACGGCCAGTGAGTTCGCGGCGCTCCTCCATGAGTTCCGCCTCATCAAGAGCCACCGGCCCCTCTACAACGTGGAGCACAAGCGCGACCGCGCGCACTGCTTCCTCCAGCTCACGCGCGAGGCCGTGCCCCGGCTGCGCGTGGTGGGCCAGCCCGGCGGCGGCGGGAGCGCGGAGTACTTCGGGCCCTTCCACGGCCGGCACACCATGGCGGACGTGGTGCGCGCGGTGAACGACCTGCTGGAGCTGCGCGACTGCCCGTCCGAGACGCCCATGCGGCTGGCGGATCAGATCCAGCTCTTTCCCCTGAAGGATGACCCGCGGTGCATGCGCGGGCAGACGGCGCGGTGCCTCTCGCCGTGCGCGGGCGGGTGCACGACGGCGGAGTACCTGGCTCGGGTCGCGCTGGCGCGGGCGTTCCTCAACGGCGAGTCGGACCGGCCGCTGGTCATCCTTCGCGAGCGCATGGCGATGGCGGCGCGGCGGCTCCAGTTCGAATACGCGGCGGAGCTGCGCGACCGCGCGGAGCGGCTGGAGAACGTTCAGGCGTGGATCGTCGAGCTGGGCCGCACGCTGCGCCGGCTGTCGTTGGTCTACACGGCGCGCGGGCACGGCGGTGAGGACCGGACGTATGTGCTCAGGCGGGGACGGATCCGCGCGGAGGTGCCCACGCCCCGGACGCCGGAGGAGCAGGCGGCGCTGGACGCGCGCGTGCGGGCCATCTTCGACGTGCCGGAGCCGGAGGCGATTGGCCTCCGCGCGCAGGAGGCCCAGGAGGTGATGCTCGTCGCGAAGTGGTTCCGCCTGCACCCGGACGAACTGGATGCGACGGTGCCTCCTCCGGCGCGGGCCGGGAGCGATGAGCCCTTCGAGGAGGCGGCGGAGGCGCGGGCCGCGCTCGCTCGCACGTTGGAGCGCACCGTGGAGGGGCCTGAGGCGCCGGAGCCCGACGGTGCCTCCGAGCCGGCGGGGTGATGACACCGGACATCACCCGGCGCACGGCTGTCATCAGGCGCGCGGGCCTCCCCTGACGAGGCCCGGCCCACGGGGCCTGGAAACACAGGGGTTTGGCGTTCCCCCCAAGGAGCGCGAGCGTTGGCACACGCCGTGCTCATGGGACAGGCATCCCCGCTGCTTCTTCGAGGCCCTGTCCCATGGCGATCTCCTCCCTCTCTCGTCCGTCCTCCAGCCCGTGCGCGAAGCCTTCCCCCGAAGCCGGGCAGGCCCCGCGGAATGTCGTGGTGAAGGTCGTGAAGCCGGACGGCTCGCACGTGAAGACGGTGGACTCTGCGAAGCAGCCCCAGGAGTTCGCGAAGCTGCTGAAGGAGCTGGGCCTGACGAAGGAGGCCCTGCTGAAGGGCGAGGGCGCGAAGGCCCAGGGCCCGAAGCCCACCCATGGCTCACAGCGCTTCCAGCAGAACTGGCAGCGCGACAGCTTCGAGCCGTCCAAGGCCCAGGCCCAGAAGGCGCAGCCCGCGCCGGCCCCGACTCCGGCTCCCGCGCAGGCGCAGGGCGCGAAGGGCCCGTCCTCCGGCAAGAGCGCGGATGCGGTGGCCCAGGACATCGCGAAGGAGGCCACGTCCTGGAAGTACGACTACACGGGCGGCAAGTCGTGGGATGCCGCCATGAAGAACGCCAGCAACTTCGACGCGTCCAAGTCCGGCGTCTGCGTGGACATGGCCATCGAGGCCGAGCAGCGCTTCGAGCAGGCCGGCGTGGACGCGCAAGTCGTCTTCGGCAATACGGACCGGGGCCTCCATGCGTGGGTGGAGTTCAAGGACGACAAGGGCCAGTTCCAGGCCTTCGACCCCACCGCCGCGGCCTGCACCAAGAAGGCCGACGACGCCATCACCCCGTACGACAGCGGCCTCTACGGGTACAAGGGCGTCACCGAGACCCACCAGGCGGTGGGCTGAAGTCCGCGCGCTACCGGAGGTTCCGGATGACGCGACAGGGATTGCCGGCGGCGAAGACGTACGGCGGGATGTCCCGCGTCACCACGCTGCCCGCGCCAATGGTGGAGCCCTCGCCGATGGTGACGCCCGGGCAGATGATGGAGCCGCCGCCAATCCATAC
This sequence comes from Corallococcus sp. CA049B, assembly GCF_003611685.1. Lineage (NCBI taxonomy): Bacteria > Pseudomonadati > Myxococcota > Myxococcia > Myxococcales > Myxococcaceae > Corallococcus > Corallococcus sp. CA049B. The sequence goes on from NZ_RAWC01000228.1 coordinate 3,667, forward strand.
CTTCGAACCGATGGTGATGGCCCGGCCCAGCTCCGGGCCCTTGATGCGCTCATCCGGGTCCAGGGGATGCGTGGCCGCGTACACCTGCACTCCCGGGCCGAAGGACACGTCGTCGCCAATCGTCACCGTGTTGCAGTCCAGGATGACGCACTGGAAGTTCATGAAGACGCGCTCGCCCAGCCGGATGTGCTCGCCGTAGTCACAGAAGAACGGCGGTTCGATCCACGTCCCGGCGCCCACCCTGCCCAGGAGCTCGGTGAGCAGGCTCTCACGCAGCGGCAGCTCGTCCTCGGTGGACTGGTTGTAGGAGCGCAGGAGCTTGCGGGCGCGGCCCCGCTCGGCCGTCAGCTGCGGGTCATTGGCGCTGTACAGCTCGCCCGCGAGCATCTTCTCTTTCTCGGTTCGTGCCATGCCCTGAAGAGTAGCCACCCGTTCCCCCGGATGGTGAACAGCCCGCGTCCTGCCATCGCGGACGCGGGTGACACCGGACGGTACGGCCAGCGAGGATGCCGGCCATGAGGACTGAGCGGGTCGAGGAGACGCTGGAGCGCATCCGTCGCGAGGTGGAGCGGACGCCGGACGGCGTGCTGGCCTTCGATGGGGACGGCACGCTGTGGAGCGGGGACGTGGGGGATGATCTGTTCATGGCCCTGCTGGAGCACGGCGGCGTGCGCCCCGAGGCCCGCGCGGCGCTGGAGCGGCTGGGGACCCGCCATGGCGTGGAGTCGCATCCGGACGCGGTGACGCTGGCGCACGCGCTGTTCAAGGCGTTCGAGGCCGGGCGGCTGCCGGAGAAGGACACCTACGAGATGATGGCGTGGATCTTCGCCGGCTGGCACGCGGAGGAGCTGCGCGGCTTCGCCCTCGACGTGGTGGCGAAGCGAGGCGTGGCCGGCCGCGTTCATCCGGAGGCCCGCCGCGTGGTGGAGTGGGCCCGGGGGCAGGGTGTGGACTGCTACGTGGTCAGCGCGTCGCCACGCGCGGTGGTGGAGGCCGCGGTGCGCGAGGTGGGCATCACGCCCGACTTCGTGGTGGCGTGCACGCCGAAGGAGGAGGGCGGACGGCTGCTGACGTCCGTCTTCGAGCCCGTGCCCTACGGCCCCGGCAAGGTGAACAGCCTGAGGCTGCGGACGGACCGGCCGCTCTACGCGGCGTTCGGCGACAACGTGTTCGACCTGGAGCTGCTCGCGGCCTCCCGCGTCCCGGTGGCCATCCGGCCCAAGGTCCGGCTGCGCGACCGCGCGGCGGAGCTGCCCGCGCTGGTGCAGCTGCACCCCGAAGAGGCCTGACGCAAAACGGGCGTGGAGGAGGCCTCCACGCCCGTCTCACTGAAACCTCCACGTGCCGCTTCGTGGGTGTCCACGAAGCGGCGTCATGTGGAGCGTCGCGTGAGTCAGCTCCCCGTGACGGGGACGAACTCCACGCGGCGGTTCGCGCTGCGGCCCTCCGGCGTCTCGTTGGACACGCGCGGACGGTCGGGGCCGAAGCCCTTCGCCTCCAGCCGCGAGCCCGCGATGCCCTTCTGGATGAGGTACGCGCGCACGCGGTTCGCGCGCTGATGGCTCAGCGTGCGGTTGGCCTCCTCCGGGCCGCTGTTGTCCGTGTGGCCCTCAATCCGGACGCTCAGCTTCGGGTTCGCCTTCAGGTAGGCCACGATGGAGTCCAGTTGCTGCTGCTCGTTCTCCTGGAACTCCGACTGGTTCACCGGGAACTGGACGATGTGCTCCAGCGGTGACGTCGTCTCCTCCGCGGGCTTCTCCTCGGGCTTCGGCTCGGGCTTGGGCTGTTCCTTGACGGGGCAGCCGCGCTCGGACGCGGGACCGGCTTGGTTCGGGCAGGCATCGTCCTTGTCCGGCACGCCGTCGCCGTCCGTGTCCTTCACGGGGCAGCCGCGCTCGGACGACGGACCGGCCTCGTTCGGGCAGGCATCGTCCTTGTCCGGCACGCCGTCGCCATCCGTGTCCTTCACGGGGCAGCCGCGCTCGGACGCGGGACCGGCCTCGTTCGGGCACTGATCCTCGCGGTCCACCACGCCGTCGCCATCCGAGTCCTTGTCCGGGCAGCCGTTGTTCTCCACGGAGCCGGCCTCCAGCGGGCAGCGGTCGTCCTTGTTCGCCACGCCGTCGCCGTCGTCGTCCTCGTTCGGGCACTGCTCCGGCGTGTGGCTGCGGCCGGTGCGGCAGCGGTCCACGGGCTCGGGCTCGTTCGCGTACGCGATGCCCGCGCCCAGCCGGAACGACGGCGTGCCCGGGATGTCCGTGAAGCCGTGCCCGCCGATCGCGAACGCCTCGAAGCCGGCGCCCACCGGCAGCCGCACGCCGCCCAGCAGCTCCAGCGCGAAGTCCGACTCCACGAGCGACTCGGCGGCCTGCAGCGCGATTTCGCCGCGCAGCCCCTTGCCGCGCGTGGCCACCACCACGCCCTGCTCCAGCTCCGTGCCCACGTCGCGGCCCGGCTCCACTTCCTTCGAGCGGATCCGGATGCCCGCGTTGGCGCCCAGCACCACGGGGCCCAGCTCGCGGCTCACCGACACGCGGGGCGCGAACTGGAACCCGGCCCAGCCCGCCTGACGGCCGAACGCGTCCGCCGTGCCGCCCGGAATCCCGATGTCCAGGCCCAGGCCCAGGAACACCGGCGCGCCTTCCTCGCGCCGCAAGAGCTCGTAGCGCACGCCCAGCTCCGGCGTGCCCAGGCCGAACGAGTCCGGCTCGCTCACGCCCACCAGCTGCTCCGCGCCGTGGCCGCCCTGCGCGATGATGACGGGCAGCTTCGCGGAGAACTCCAACCGGTCCACCGGCGACCACGCGCCGGCCAGCCAGCCCGCGGTGCGGTAGTGGAGGATGGAGCGCTCCAGTCCGTCACTGCCCTGGAGCAGGAGGATGCCGCGCTCGTAGTTGACCATGAGGAGCAGGCGGTAGCCGCCCTCGGGGAGCACGCGGCCGGTGTCCACCAGCATCGAGTCCGTCGCCGCGGGCGTGAAGCGCAGGCGCTCCAGGTCCAGCGGCCTCAGCGGGCTCGTGGTGGTCTGCGCGAACGCGGCGGGGGTGACTGCGGTGGCCAGCAGCGCGGCCAGCGCCCAGCTCTTTGCCTTCATACGCAAGGGGAGATCCATTCGAGAAAAGAGGGAGCGCATGTCTCAGTTCCCCCGGGCCGGGTTCTGACGGCGGCGCGAGTTCCCCCAGGCCGCGAGCGCGGCGAGGAGGGCCAGCGCGGACGTGGCGCCACCGGTGCTATCGCAGCCACCGCCGGCGATCTCCACGACCTGCGCCTGGACCCGGACCTGGAACGTGCACTGCGCGGTGTTGCCCGCGTCATCCGTGGCGGTGACGGTGACCGTCGTGGCGCCCGCCGGGAAGGGGCTGCCGGAAGCGGGCGAGGACGTCACCACCGGCGAGGCCGTCACCGCGTCCGTGGCCGTGGGCTCGAACGTGATCGTCTCGCCAGGGGCCGCGCTCCGGGACTCGGGGCAGGTCAGCGTGGGCGCCGTGGTGTCCTGCACCGTCACCTGGAACGAACAGGTGAGGCCCGTGGAGGTCGCGGTGACCGTCGTGGTGCCAATGGGGAACAGCGCGCCCGACGGCTGCGTGTAGCTCACCGGGAGCCCTCCTGCTGGCTCCAGCACCGCGGGATCGTAGGTCACGAGCGCGCCGTCCGGATCCGTCGCCTCCACGACGACGTTCGCGGGGCAGGTGAGGGTGCGGGTGACCACGTCCTCCGTCACGTTGAGGGTCACGGTCGCGACGTTGCTGTCGTCGGCGCAGTCGCGGACCCGGTAGGTGAAGCTGTCCGTGCCCACGAAGCCGGCCTCGGGCGTGTACTCGAGGTTCCCCTGCGCGCTGGTGCCGAGCGTGCCGTGCTGCGGCTGGGTGACGACCGTCCAGGTCAACACCTGGCCGGGGTCCGGATCCGTGCCGGCCAGGGCGAGCTCCAGCGGCGTGTCCTTCTGGACGGTGACCGTCTGGTCCGCCGCCGTCGGAGGTTGGTTGGCGACGACCGTCACCATGCGGCCGCCGGGGATGGCGTTGGCGAAGACGGAGAGCGCGTAGGTGCCCAGCGGCGCGTCGGCGGGCACGGTCACCGTCGCGCGGGTGGCCGAGGTGTTGCTGCTGGGGAGCGTCCAGAGGCGTCCACCCTCGGCGGCCCGCAGGCGCACCAGGGGGAAGTCCGTGGGCGAGTCCGCGGAGTTGCCGCCGCTTCCGCCGGAGATGCCCCGGAAGCGCAGGCCCTCCACGACGGTGGGGCAGGCGGCGACGAGGGTCGCCGGGTTCGTCACCGCCGGCTTCCAGGCGGGGAGGGCCCGGGTGTCGTCAAACAGCTGCGCGTTGGTGGGCTCCTGGCCCCCCGCCAGCAGGACCTCGCCCGAGGGCAGGGAGACGGTGATCAGACCTCCCGCCGCGGCGGGGTCCTCGACGTTGGTCCACGCGCGGAGGGCGGGGTCGTAGACCTCCGCCGTGTTGGCGTAGTCGTCGGTCGTGGTGATGCCGCCCGCGACCAGCACCTTGCCGGAAGGCATCAGCGTGGCGGAGTGGAGCCAGCGCGGCTGCGTGAGCGGACCCACGGACGTCCAGGTGTTGGTGCCGGGCGTGTAGAGCTCCGCGGACGCAAGCTTCGTGAAGGCCGCGAGGCCGCCCACCGCGAGCACCTGACCCGACGGCAGGAGCGTCAGCGTCGGTTCGTCGCGGGCGCCCTGGAGGTTCCCCGCCGGGGCCCAGGTGTCGTTGGTGGGGTTGTAGAGCTCCGCCGAGTCCAGCTCCACGCCGCCGCCCGTGCGGCCGCCCGCGACGAGTACCCGGCCGTCCTGGAGCAGCACGGCGCGGTGTCCGGTGCGCGTCGTGGCGAGCGGGGCCCCGGCGGTCCAGGTGTCCGTGTCGGGCGCGTAGATCTCCACGGTGTCCAGCACGGTGGTGTTGCGCTGACCGCCGACGACGAGCACCCGGCCATCCGGCAGGAGCGTGGCGGTGTGCAGGTGGCGCGGGCTCGGCAGGGGCGCGGTGGCCAGCCAGGTGTTGGTGGCGGGATCGAAGCGCTGCGCGCCCTCCGTCGAGGTGCTCCCGTCGCGTCCACCGACGACCAGCACCTGGCCGGAGCGAAGGACGGTCGCGGTCGCGCGCTCGCGAGGCTCGTCGAGCGCGGGCGCGGCGCTCCAGCTGTTGCTCGCGCGGTCATACACTTCCACCGCCGCCGAGGAACCGATCGCACGGCCACCCGCGACGAGCACCTGGCCCGAGGGCAGCAACGCCACGGCGGCGTCGGTGCGGGGCGTGCCCATGGCGCCGGCCGGGGACCACTGGCTCCTGGCGGGGTCGTAGACCTCTGTCTCCGCGTAGAAGGTCGTGCCGGGGGTTCTGGAGTAACCGCCCGCGACGAACACCTTGCCCGTGGGCAGCAGCGTCGCGGTGTGGTTCTCGCGCGCGACGTTCATCGTGCCCGCGGAGGTCCAGGTGCCGGTGGCGGGATCGTAGATCTCCGATTCGATCTGCGCCGCCGCGCCGGGGCCGGTGGAGCCGCCGGTGACGAGGACGCGCCCGTCGGGCAGCAGCGTGGCCATGTGGCCGTTGCGCGGGAACGCGAGGCTGCCCGTGGCGGTCCAGGTGTTGGCCCCCGGGTCGTAGAGCTCCGACTGGGCCGTGACACCGCCCGCGGTGAAGCCGCCCGCGACGAGCACGCGGCCGTCGGGGAGCAGGGTGCTCGTGGCGTAGTGACGGGCGACCAGCGGGGGCGCGGCGGCGGACCAGGTCCCGGTCGCGGGGGCGTAGAGGTCGGCGGCGGCCACCTCGCCGGACCCGCTGAAGCCGCTCACCGCGAGCACCCGTCCGTCGCGCAGCCGCGTGGCGGTGTGCGCGTTCCGGCCCTGGGGCATCGCCCCGGTTGGAAGGAAGGTGTTGGTCGCGGGGTCGTAGAGCTCCGCGGTGGCGAGCCGGACGCCGCCACCGCCGGTGCCGCCCGCGATCAGGACCTGTCCCGTGCCCAGCAGCGTGGCCGTGGGGATGGAGCGGGTCGAGGACATGTTGCCCGTGGCGGACCAGGCGTTGGTGGCGGGATCATAGAGGCGTCCCCCCTGCGAGCCATCCGTCAGCACCAGCACCCTGCCCGTGGGCAGGAGCACGGCCAGGGTGACGTTGCCCGTGAGGCTGGTGGGGCCCGCGGAGCTCCAGGTGTTGGTGGCGGGATCGTAGGCCTCCGCCGTCCCCACGAAGCCGGAGTTGACGCCATTGACGACGAGCAGCCTCCCGTCGGGGAGCAGGACGGCCGCGTGTTGCGCGCGCGCCGCCGCCATGGAGGCGGTGTTGTACCAGGCCGGCGCCGTCGCGAGACGGGCGTGCGTGGTGCGGATGCCCGCGGATGCCGCCGGGCGCTCGTTCCCGCCGCAGGACAGAAGGCCCAGGCTCGCGGCGAACAACAGGAGCCTGCTCCAGACAGCGCGTTGTGACCGCATCGATGAAACCCCGATCCGCGAGGGCTGGCGCGAACACGACCGTCGGCCCGCCGCTCGACGTAAACACTCCGGGTTGCGGATTATCAGTGCGCCGGGTGCTGGGGCAATGCGTGAAAAAATCCGGCGCGGTTACCCGTCGCGAGGGTCGTAGAGCTTCTCGGGAGGGGCCTCCAGGAAGCGGCGCCACCAGAGGCGGGCCTCCTCCGGGGTGTAGCCCTCGAAATTGTTGAAGGGAGTGGAGGGAAGCATCCACGGCTCCAGGAACCGGGCCAGCTCTCGATACGCCGGCAGCGTCTCACCCCACTTCGTATTCCCCGCGAGCGGCGCGGGGCCCAGGTCGATGACGGCACGGCCTCCGGTGAACTCCTGGACGGAGGTCTCCGGGTGGATCAGGTGCGAGCGGAGCGCCTGGATGCCGCCAACGTTTTCGAGGAGGGGAGGGCCCAGGAAGTTCAGCCAGTGGATGCCGTCAACTCCTTCTCCCATGCCCCATGCACTCTCCCGTGGAACATCCCAGCCGGGATGTTGGGCCAGCTGCTCCCTCAGGAGGGGAAGGAGTTTCGACCTCCCACGGGTGAACGAAAGCGACAGTCCCGCATGGCCCGTGCTGAAGGGAAGGAGCTCCGCCAGCGCCAGCGCCAGCTCACGTGCCTTCTTTGGCCCCTGGTCCTCCAGGTACTGCATGGGGACCTTCACGCTCAGGACGCTGTACTCAGAAGAAGGTTCTCGCCAGGGAAGCCGAGAGCGGAAGCTGAATTCATAGCCGCTGGGATCCGACTCTCCGCCCCTGAGGAGAACCCACGTGTCGAAGCTCCGCTTGGTCAAGGTCCAGAACCAGAAGGAGTCCTTGTCCATCTCTTCCAATGGGCCGAAACGAGCCTTCTCCAGTTCCGTATGGACCTCTTCCCAGGTGGCGGGAGTGAGCGGGAAGACAGCCTCACTGATGTCGGGATCCGCTCCTGCAGTCAGAGCTCCACCGCTGGCGGCAATGAATGCGAGATAGGTATCGAGAAGGCGTCGTAGAACAGGGGTCAGCACCCCGTGGTCATGCGGCAGATAGAACACGACGCGCAGGACGAGCTGGACCCTGGGAAGTGTCGTGGCGAAATGTTCAGAGGGAGTGTAGCTACTCACGAATGATCCCGAACTGGGGTGTGATGATGGCGGGGTTGCACTGTCCATCAAGCTTTGAGTACCGGGTCATCTGCTCCTGTGTCTCTGAAACCGAGAGCGGATTGCCCTTGCTTGCCTTGAGACATGGAAACTTGAAGTCGTAGACGCACTGGGCCTGATCCGGCCGGCCTGAAGCGTGGAGGACGACGTCGGGCTTCATGAGGTCCTGCTGCCCCGACTTGCCCGTGCGGATCACATAGCTCGGCTCGATCGAAACGTTGGTGGGGAAGCGCCGGAGGATTTCACGCCGTACGCATGCGAAGGCAACGTCATGCTTCAGTCTTCCAAGCTCGGCCTGTCGTCGGATGGGTTTGCCATCCTTGTCCTGGCCCACCACGCGCAAGCACTCCTTGTCGTCCGGGTATTTCCCCTGGCCGTACTCACGTTCATCGACGGCGTGATTCGCCTCCTTCGCGCACTCCACCAGCAGGTGCTCGATGCGGGCCACGTCCGCCGCCTCCAGGAGCTTCATCGTGGCTCCCGCTGAGGCCGCGGCCCTGGCGGCCTTGTCCACCCACGGCAGGAACGCCTCATCCCCCGGCTGCGTGTAACAGGTGGGATTGCGCAGGCAGCCGCTGGTCGCGGAGTCGGACGTCTGCGCGTACTGCCTTGGACCTGAAGCGCACGACAGACAGATCAGGGCCACCAGCCCACACAGCACGCGCCCCTCAATCATCGTCTTCACCCACGTCGTGCGCCGCCGCGTTGAACAGGCCGAAGCCCCCGGCCTCCTCGCTGGAGATGTCCGCCCGGCGCAGGGCAGGGGAGTCCCGCGTCTGCCCCACCGCCATCCACCGGGGCGCGGCCAATAGCACGCAGTCCTTCGGCAGCTCCGGCAGCAGGTGCTCCAAGTCGCCGAGGATGAACTCCGCGTGCCCCACGTCCTCGGGCTCCGGCAGCCCCTCCGGCGGATGCCACGTGCCTCCGTCCAGATGCCCGAAAGGGAAGCTCCCCGTGCCGCTCGCGCCCCCGTACCCACCTTCCAGCAGCTGACGCGTCCGCTCCGCGCCCCCCGTCACCAACGGCAGGCACACGCGCGTCAGCCAGTCCCAGGTCGCCGTGCCCTGCTCCACGGGCCAGTCCAGCTCCACCGTGTCATCCGCCTTCGCCAGCAGCGCATCGATGTACGCACACGCCGCTCGCGGCCCCAGCACGCCACCCCGGCGCGCCTCCTCCGCCGCCGCGGGCCACAGTTCCTCCCGGTAGTAGTGCGCGAAGTAGAACCCCGGCTCGTCCCACTCCGGACGCGCGCCCCGGGGCAGCTTCGCCAGCACCAGCCCGCTCGACAGGTACGCGGGCCCCGTGGCCCGGGGGTGGAACTGGCTGAAGGCCAGCCGGAACACCCGCACCGCCAGCCCCGCCTCCTCCGTCGCCTCCAACCCCTCCGGACACCCCGAGCGCAGGTGGAAGTCGTCGAAGCGCAGGAACACGTCCACCCCCATGCCCACCGCGTTCTGACACAGCGACTCCAGGCACGCCGCCAGCGGATGCCCCAGGGCGACGGTGGCCTCCCACGCCGCCGCCAGCACCGTGCGCGTTTCCGCCTCCACCCGCAGCGACAACCGCACCTGGCCGCCCTCGAACGAAGCCTCCCCGTGCCGGACGTCCTCCCCGTGAAGCGCGCCCCGATGTTCCTGCCCTGGAGTCGTCATGCTAGGCACCCATCCTTTCCCACACGTCCCCTCCAGGCCAGGAGCCCCATGTCCGAGCCCTCCCATCCGCGCGACGGCGACTTCGAGCTCGTCACCCTGCGCAACGGCCACCGCGCCGTGCGCCACCTGGGCCATGGCGAGGTCATGCACCCCGCGGTGGGCCCGTGGCAGGAGGCCCTGCGCCTCTACGTCGACCAGCCCGGCCTCGCGGACCGCCTGCGCCAGCCCGGCCCGCCGCTCGTCATCCACGACGTGGGCCTGGGCGCCGCCACCAACGCCGTCGCCGCGCTCACCCGCGCCCGGGAGCTGGGCCCGGACCGCGCCCGCGACCTGCACATCGTCAGCTTCGAGGTGGACCTGGCCCCCCTGCGGCTCGCGCTCGCGGACGCGGAGGGCTTCCCCTTCCTCCAGCCGTTCCGCGAAGCCTGTGAGCGCCTCATGAAGCACGGCGCCTGGAGCGAGCCCGGCATCCAGTGGACCCTCAAGCTTGGGGACGCCGTGCCCTTCCTGGATGCGGAGCTGCCCCCGGCGGACCTCGTCTTCTTCGACCCGTTCTCACCCGCGTCCAACCCGGACATGTGGACCGAAGCCGTCCTCGCCCGGGTGCGCCGGCACTGCCGGGAAGACGCAGAGGGCGCCCTGCTGATGACCTACAGCGCGGCCACGCCCACCCGCGTCACGCTGCTGCTCGCGGGGTTCTACGTGGGGGCCGGCGCTTCCACCGGCACCAAGGGGGAGACCACCGTGGCCTCGACCCGCTACGAAACGCTGACGGCCCCGCTGGGGACCCGGTGGCTGGAGCGCTGGGAGCGCTCGTCCTCCCGAGCCCCGCACGGGGGCACCCTCACGCCTGAGGTCGAGCGTCGCCTCCGGACCCATCCCCAGTGGCGCTGAGCGCCCCTTCCACGGCGGCCTCGCTCCAGCGCAGGTGGAACGTCGCCGCCGTGCCGTCGAACTCCTCCGGCAGCGCCACCACCCGCCAGCCCCCGCACAGCGCCACCGCGCGCGCCAGCAGGCCCGCCGCGAACGTCGGCTGATCCGCCAGCACGTCGTTCATCCATAGCTCCAGCGAAGTCGCGCTGCGCTCCACGATTTTGACTTCACTGAAGTTGTTGCCGGCGCGAAAGCCCAGGTCCGCCCGCAGCAGCATCCGCCGGGGCCCGGCCAGCCGGCCCACGCCCAGGAGCGCGCGGCCAAAGAACGTCCCGAAGTAGGCGTCCATGAAGCGCTCGCCCAGGGAGTAGTACGCGGCCTCCGCCGGCACGCCGCCGTAGACGTGCCCGGCCGCGATGCGCAGGAACTCCCGCCACTGCTCCAGCGAATAGGTGCGCTCCAGCTTGCGGTCGAGGTCCAGCCCTGCCCGCTTCAGGTGCTCGCGGCATGCGGGCGTCAGGCGGTTCTCCAGCGCCCGGACGAAGAGCGCTTCGACGGTCTGGGCGAAAACAAGCTTCTCAGGATTCATGCGGAGCACCCTACACGAAGCCCCCCATGCGACGCTCCCCCACCTGTGTACTGACGTTCAGTGCCGCGCCCCCCGAGTGTCAGGAAGCTGGCGCGCGCCGTACCCTTCGTGAACTCCGGGTGTTTTCAGACCCTGCGTTGACGGACCGCGCCACCAGTCCGCGCAGCCACTGGTGCGCGGGGTCGCCGTCGAAGCGCTCGTGCCAGACCTGGAGGATGTCGAAGG
>NZ_RAWC01000229.1:0-14592 GCF_003611685.1 Corallococcus sp. CA049B
GCGCAGATTGTCCCGCGAGCGAACCACGAGGGCACCACATGGCCGACGCGTCAGCGAAGAACGGGCACCGCGCGGGGAACGGGGCGCGCAACGACAGGGCCCGCATCTGGGGAGGCATCGACCTGGGCGGCACGAAGATCGAGGCCGTCATCGTGGACGCGCGCGGCGACGTGCTGGGCCGGGCCCGCCACACGACCCCCGCGACGGGCGGCCCGGGCGAGGTGGTGAAGGAGCTCTACGGCACGCTGGGCGAGGCCGCGCAGTCCGTGGGCATCGAGCCCGCGAAGCTCGCGGGCGTGGGCGTGGGCGTGCCCGGGGCGGTGGACGCGAACCGCGGCACGCTCTCCCACACGAGCAACGTGGCGGGCGGCTGGGACGCGCCGTATCCCCTGGCGGCGGACCTGGGCGACCTCATGGGCGGCGGCAAGGTGGTGCTGGGCAACGACGTCCAGGTGGCGGTCGCTGCCGAGTACAAGCTGGGCGCGGGCCGCGACCACCGCTCCGTGCTGGGCGTGTGGTGGGGCACGGGCGTGGGCGGGGGCCTGGTGCTCAACGGCGTGCCGTGGCGCGGGCAGGGCTCCGCCGGTGAGATTGGCCACATGGTGGTGAAGCCCAATGGCGCACGCTGCGGCTGCGGCCGGCGCGGCTGCCTGGAGGCCTACGCGGGGCGCGCGTCCATGGAGCGCAAGGCGCGCGCGGCGGTGAGGAAGGGGGAGAAGACCCTGCTCTTCGACATCATGCGCGACAAGAAGCGCACGCGCCTGTCCAGCAGCGTCTGGGCGAGCGCGCTGAAGCAGAAGGATCCGTTGGCGACGCGGCTCATCGAGCGGGCCATCGACATGTTGGGCGCGGCCATCGCCTCCGTCATCAACCTGCTGGACCTGGAGGCCGTCGTCATCGGAGGCGGGCTGGGGTCCCGGCTGGGCCCCATCTACATGGGCCACCTCCAGGACGCCATGCACCCGCACCTGTTCATCACGGAGCGCAAGCCCGTGATGCGCATCGCGGAGCTGGGCGACCTGTCCGGCGCCATCGGCGCGGCGCTGCTCGCGGGCCCGCGCATGTGAGGCCTGGAGGACGCACCTGGCCCGACATCGCCGCCCGTACCAGCGAGGAGGCAGGCGTATCGTGACGCGCCCGCGACGCCAGGACGTTGACGCGCTGCTTCGGGGGCCGTCACGATGCGGGTGGACGCTCCTCTCGCATGGTCACCTTCTTCGTCGCCTTCCTCGTGTCGCTCCTCGTGGCGCTCGTGCTCACGTGGCGCGTGCGTGAGCGTGCGCTGGCGTGGGGCTGGTTGGACCAGGCGAACTCCAGCCGCAAGGTGCACGTGCGGGCCGTCCCGCGGCTGGGCGGCATTGGCATCGTGGGGGGCTTCTTCGCGCCCTTGTGCGCGCTGTTCCTCGTGGACTCGGGCGTGGGGGACCAGTTCGTCTCGCAGACGTCGCTCATCGTCGGCCTCTTCGTGGGCGGCGCCATCATCGCGGCGCTGGGCTTCTACGACGACCTCAAGGGCGCGGGCGCGAAGCTGAAGTTCTCCGTGCAGCTCGCGGTGGCGCTGGGCCTGTACGCGCTGGGCTTCCGCATCGAAGTGCTGGCCAACCCCTTCGGCGCGGAGCTGACGCTGGGGCTCTTGAGCCTGCCCCTGACCGTGGTGTGGGTGGTGGGCGTCATCAACGCGCTCAACCTCATCGACGGGTTGGATGGGCTGGCGGGCGGCGTGGCGTTCTTCGGCGTGGGCACCCACTTCCTGCTCGCGCTGATGCGCGGGGACGTGCTGCTGTGCCTGCTGATGGTGGCGCTCGCGGGCGCCATCCTCGGGTTCCTGGTGTTCAACTTCAACCCGGCCTCCATCTTCATGGGGGACACGGGCAGCATGTTCCTGGGCTTCGTGCTCGCGGCGGTGTCCATCAAGACGTCGTCGAAGAGCGGCACCGCGGTGGCGCTGCTCGTGCCGGTGATGGCGCTGGGCCTGCCCATCATGGACACGCTGCTGGCCATGGTGCGCCGCTCGCTGCTGGGCAGACCCATGTTCAGCGCGGACAAGGAGCACATCCACCACCGGCTGATGAGCCGCCTGCTGCTGTCCCACCGCACCACCGTGCTGGTGCTCTACGCGCTGTGCACGCTGTTCATGGTCACCGCGCTGGCGCTCCACTTCGCCAACAGCCTGCAGAGCGCGCTGCTGCTCAGCGGCGTCGGCGTGGTCATCATGGTGCTGATGCGCAAGCTGGGCTACCTGGACATGCGCCACATCGGCGCCGTCCACCAGACGCGCCATCGCAACCTGGAGCTGCGCTCGCTGGTGCGCTCCGTCACCGCCGCGGTGCGCGCGGCCGGTTCGTTCCAGGAGGTGTGGAACGCAGTCCGCCCGCTGTCCCAGGGGCTGAGCCTGTCCGCGCTGGAGCTGCGCCTGCGCCGCCCGCACGAGGACGTGGACGCGGGCGTCGTCTTCGAGTCCCAGCACCCGGACGCCGGCGCCGAGGCCGCGCTGGAGGTGCGCCTGGACGTGAAGGAGGAGCAGACCCTGCTCGGCGCGCTGCGCCTGGTGTGGCGGGACGGCCGGGCCGCCATCGACCGGGACGAGGAGCTGGCGCTGGAGGTGGTCGCGGACGCGGTGGCCGAACGGGTGGGGCAGCTGGTGGCGCTGGAGGCCGCGGAGCCCGAGCGCATCATCGCGCTGCGGCGGTGAGCCCATGAGCGACTCCCCGGCCCTGCTGACCCTGCTCCAGGCGTGGCCGGAGGTGCCGGACGCTCCCGGGCCCTCGAATGAAGGCGACCGTGACGCGCTGGTGAGGGCCGCCGTGCGCCACGGCCTGGCGGGCTTCGTCGAGCACGCGCTCGCGAAGGCGGACTGGACGCTGACCCCGGACGCCGCCGCGCTGCTCACCCGCGAGGCCCGGCTGAGCGCGGCGCGGGGCATGCGCGTGCGGTCGCTCCTGTCGCGGAGCCTGACGGCGCTGACGGCGTTGGGCGTGACGCCGGTGCTGCTCAAGGGCTACGGGCTGGCGCGCAGGCTCTACCCGGAGCCGCTCCAGCGCGCGACGAACGACGTGGACCTGCTGGTGCCGCGCGCCCGGGTGCTGTGCGCCGTGCACGCGCTGGAGGGCATGGGGCTCACCCCCCAGGCCGGCGACGTGGACCGGGACGACGCGCACCACGTGGAGCTCACCGGACCGGACGGACTGGTGGAGCTGCACTACCGCGCGCTCACGGGCTACGGCCTGTCGCTGGAGGGCGACGCCATGGTGGCGCGCGCGGTGGACGCGACGCTGGACGGCCACCCCGTGCGCTACCTGTGCCCGGAGGACGAGGCCGTCTACCTGGCCCTGCACGCGAGCAACCACCTGCTCCAGCGGCTGGCCTGGCTGTTCGACCTGAAGCTGCTGGCGCGGGCGCACCCCCGGCTCGACTGGGACCGGGTGGTGACGCGCGCGCGGCGCACGGAGCTGCCCCACCTGGTCTGGTACGCGTGGGACGCCGCGCACCGGCTGCTGGACGCGCCCGTGCCCGCCTGGGTGCTCAAGGCGCTCTCACCGCCCCGGTGGCAGCGCGCGCTGGCGACGCGGCTGTTCTCCGGGCCCCGGCTGGTGGGCGCGGAGCTGGCGAAGAACAAGCCGGCCTGGGTCGCCGCGAAGCTGGCCCTGGCGCCCCGGGCCCGGCCCATGGTGCGGTACGCGCTGCGGCGGCTTCGCGGCGCCCGCCCCCCTCCCGCGACGGGCGCGGAGCCAGGGGCGCCACGGCCCGTCCGCTCGCCCGCTGGAAGACGGTGATTGCGGCGGGCGGGCCCGGCCCATTAAAGGTGCCGCACCATGGCGCCCAGCCTCCTTGATACCTTCCGGGTCCTGTCCTCCTTCGAGCCCCCGCGCGGCAAGCTGCGGGGCGCGCCCTGGGAGGCGTACGTCGACTGGGCCATCGCGCAGGGACTGGCGCCGCTGGCGGCGTACAACCTGGAGTACCGGATGGGCGGGGGCGAGGCGCCCGAGTGGGCCCGCGACCGGATGATGTCCATCTACACCGGCTCCGTGAACGACAACGTCATGAAGCTGGTCCACTTCAAGCGCATCGTGGATCAGCTGGAGGGCCGCAAGATTCTGCTGCTGGGCGGCGCGGCCTTCGCGGAGGCGCTCTATCCGCACGTGGGCTTCCGGCCCGTGCTGGACATCCAGGTGCTGGTGCGCCGCATGGACGTGGACGGCTTCGCCGGCTACCTGTCCAACCACGAGTTCGTCCCGGAGGAGGACACGACGAACAGCGGCGCGGCGCGCGTCGTGTCCGACGGCCGCACCCCCATCCACATCTACGCGGACGTGCTGGGCGCGAGCCGACGTGAGCAGTTGGCCGGCATCTTCGAGCGCGCCCGACCCATGAAGGTCTACGGCCAGTCCGTCTTCCGCCCGGAGATGGAGGACGCGCTGCTGCTCACCGCGCTGGACCAGGCCCACCACGGGTATGACGTGCCGTGGCTGTCGTTCGTGGACCTGCGCGAGCTCATCACCGGCGCCACCTGGATGGGCGGCGTGTACTCGCGCCCGCTGGACGTCCCGGCGCTGCTGACGCGCGCGGAGGCGTTCGGCCTGGAGCGCGCCCTCTACACGTCGCTGGCCATCGTGGCGCGGCTGTTCCCGGAGGCGGAGGGACAGGCCACCGCCGCGTTCCCGCCGCTGCGCCGCGCGACCCGTGAGCTGCTGGACCGGGGCGTGGTGGGTCCGGTGAGCACCCCCGGACGCTCCTCCGCCCTGCGGGGTGTGGATCGACTGCGGCGCCTCCTCACGGGGCGATAAGGCTGTCTGGTCGCTCGGCGGTCCTTCGTGCCCGGGCTTTCTTTCAGTGCTCCGGTCGGCGTATGAGTTCATGACGCCACCTGTCGAAACCAGGACACTCAAAGAATGCGCATTGCCATTATCGGATCGGGTTACGTCGGACTCGTCGCGGGCACCTGCTTCGCGGACTCGGGCAACGACGTCGCGTGCGTGGACATCGACGAGCGGAAGATCCGCATGCTCCAGGATGGACAGGTCCCCATCTACGAGCCGGGTCTGGAGGAGCTCATCAAGAAGAACGTGAAGGAGAAGCGCCTCACGTTCACCACGAACCTGGCGGAGGGCGTGCAGAACGCCCAGGCCGTGTTCATTGCCGTGGGCACGCCGGAAGGTGAGAGCGGCGAGGCGGATCTCCAGTACGTGCTCGCGGCGGCGCAGGCGGTGGGCCGCGCGATGAAGCAGTACACGGTGGTGGTGGACAAGAGCACCGTGCCGGTGGGCACCGCGGACAAGGTCCGTGAGGCCATCGCGAAGGTGACGGACGTGGAGTTCGACGTCGTCTCCAACCCGGAGTTCCTGAAGGAAGGCGCCGCGCTGGACGACTTCTTCAAGCCGGACCGCGTCGTCATTGGCGCGGACACCGAGCGCGCGCGCAACATCATGGGTGAGCTCTACGCGCCGTTCGTGCGCACGGAGAACCCCATCCTGTTCATGGACACGCGCTCCGCGGAGCTGACGAAGTACGCGGCGAACGCGATGCTCGCGACGCGCATCTCCTTCATGAACGACGTCTCCGCGCTCTGCGAGAAGGTGGGCGCGGACGTGGACTTCGTGCGCAAGGGCCTGGGCGCGGACAAGCGCATCGGCTACCCGTTCCTCTTCCCCGGCGTGGGCTACGGCGGCTCCTGCTTCCCCAAGGACGTGAAGGCGCTCGTCACCACGGCGCGTGAGTACGGCCTGGAGCTGGACCTGCTGCGCGCGGTGGAGCGCACCAACGAGCGGCAGAAGAAGCTGCTCGTGAACAAGGCCGTGAAGCACTACGGGTCGCTGGAGGGCAAGAAGTTCGGCGTCTGGGGCCTGGCGTTCAAGCCGAAGACGGACGACATGCGCGAGGCGCCGTCCATCGAGGTCATCGAGGGGCTCATCGGCAAGGGCGCGTCCGTGATTGCGCACGACCCGGTGGCCTCGCACGCGGCGAAGCGCGTCTTCGGCGACCGCATCCGCTACGCGGAGCTGCCCTACGACGCGCTGGAGGGCGTGGACGGCCTGTTCGTGGTGACGGAGTGGAACGAGTTCCGCCACCCGGACTTCGCGCGCATGAAGTCGCTGATGAAGTCGCCGGTCGTGTTCGACGGCCGCAACATCTTCCAGCCCGCGCGCATGCGTGAGCAGGGCTTCACGTACTTCGGCATCGGTCGCAAGTAGATGAAGCAGCAGTCCGGGGGCTCGCTGGATGCACTGACAGGGCTGCGCTTCCTGGCGGCCCTGCACGTCGTGTTGTTCCACTTCGGCACCCCGTGCCTCAAGGGCGTGGCGCCGGAGTGGATGGTGCAGGTGGTGGCCTCCGGCTATGCGTCCGTGGGGGTCTTCTTCCTCCTGTCCGGCTTCGTGCTCGCGTACAACTACGTGGACACGGCCGGCGGGATGCAGACCCCGCCCCGGGCCTTCTGGAGCGCGCGGGTGGCGCGCGTCTACCCGGTGTTCCTCCTGATGTTCCTGCTGTCGGCGGTGCCCACGGCGCAGGGCTCGCTGGCGGCGAACTCCGTGCCGGTGGCGGCGGCGAAGCTGACCACGGCGGGGCTCACCACGCTGATGCTGCTCCAGTCGTGGGTGCCCAAGCTGGCGCTGTACTGGAACCCGCCGTCCTGGTCCGTGTCGGTGGAGGCGTTCTTCTACGCGGTGTTCCCGGCGCTGGCCGGGCGGCTGGAGCGCTTCCGGGGCGCGCGCATGACGGCGGCCCTGGTGGGTGTGTGGCTGTTGGGGCTGCTGCCGCCGGTGCTCTACCTGGTGCTGCGGCCGGACGGGCCGGGCACGCTGGACGCGGCGTCCGGCGGCACGTGGCTGGCGGTGGTGAAGTTGAACCCGCTGGCGCGCCTGCCGGAGTTCCTGCTGGGCGTGCTCTTGGGGCTCGTGTTCGTGCGGGAGCGGGCGGCGGCGACGTCACGGCGCTCCGGCGCGGTGATGGCGCTGGCGGGCGCGGCGCTGCTGGTCGCGGGCTTCTCGCAGGGCGCGTGGATTCCGTACCCGCTGATGCACAACGCGCTGCTGGCGCCCGCGTCGGCGCTGATGGTGTACGGGCTGGCGCGCGGCGGCGGGTTGTTGGGGAAGGCGCTGGCGCGGCCGTGGCTGGTGCACCTGGGCGGGGCCAGCTACGCGCTGTACCTGCTGCAGTACCCGGTCAGCGAGCTGGTGCACTGGCTGGAGCGGCTCGTGGACCTGTCGTCGCCCACGCGCTTCCTGGCGGTGCTGCTGGTGTTGCTGGTGCCCGCGTCGGTGGCGGTGCACCGGTGGGTGGAGACGCCGTGGCGCGCGCGGGTGCGGCGCGGGCTTCAGCCGTGGGTGGATGGCGCGTCCGCGCGGCCGGCTCCGGCTCCCGGGGTGCCGGGCACCTGAGGTTCGCGACAGCGCGACTTCAGCGGGCGAGGCCGCAGGCCTTCTTGCCCTCTTCGGTCTCGATGGCGCGGCAGTCGCAGCCGTCGAGCTTCGCCTCGCAGACGGCCTCGTCCTCGGCGACGGGCTCCACGCGGCCCTCTTCGTCGGCGGCCCGCTGCTGGCAGGCCTGCTTCTCCACCGAGTTCAGGGCGCACTCGCAGAGCTTCTCGGACAGCTCGCGGCATGCGCTCTTGCACGCGGTGAGTCCGGAGAGGGAGGCGCAGAGGACGGCGGCGGTGAGCAGGAAGCGACGCATGGGGTCGGGGGAAGATGCCAGATGGTTCCCCGGATGCAAGCGGTGTCCCGGGCGGTGCGTTCATTCACGGGCCCCAGCCCTGGAAGAAGGTCGCGCCCGGGGAGGAGGCGTCCAGGCGTCACGCCCGCTGGCCAAGGGGACAAGCTCCGGAGACCCGCGAGGAGCGTGACATACTCCCGCGCCGCGCATGGCTCCTGGCTCCCACCGCGTCTCCCGGTACACCGTCTACGCGGAAGTGGCGCTCGCGGCGTTGGTGGTGCTGGGCCCGGTGGCGCTCGGCGGCGCGGCGCACCAGGTGGCCTGGCCGCTGGGCGTGCTGTCCGGGGCCGCGGCGGTGCTGGCCTTCGTGGGCGCACGGCGGCAGGGAGAGACCCCTCGCGTCCCGCTCCTCGCAGCGCCGCTGGTGGGCGCCGTGGTGCTGTGCGCGTTGCAGCTCGTGCCACTGCCGCCCGGACTGCTCGCCTGGGTGAGTCCGGAGGCCGCGGCGCTGCGCGAGGACGTGCTCGTTCCGCTGGGGCTCACGGGCTGGCGGCCGGTGTCGCTGGAGCCTTCCGCCACCTGGCGTGAGCTGGCGAAGCACATGGCCTATCTCCTCACGTTCGTCGCGGCGGTGCAGGTGTGCCGCGCTCGCGAGTCGCGGCAGCGGCTGCTCTCGGTGCTGGCGTTCACGGGCGCGGCGGTGGCGGCGGTGGGGTTGGGACACGCGCTGTTCGGCGTGGAGACGCTGTTCGGGCTGCGGGCGTACGTGCATGCGCGGCCGCCGCTGGTGACGCCGTTCGGAAACCCCAACCACCTGGCGGGCTTCCTGGGGCTGTGCGCGACGGTGGCGGTGGGGCTCGCGCTGTCGAAGCAGCCGCGTGCGCGCGCGTGGCCCTTCGCGATGGCGGCGCTCGTCTCCGGCGCGGGCGTGCTGCTGTCACTGTCTCGCGCGGGCATCGTGTTCTTCGTCTTCGGGCAGGTGCTGCTCGCCGCGTGGCTGATGAAGCAGCGTCGCGAGGCGCGCACTCCCGCAAGGCCCGCGTGGGGACGGGGCGCGGCGGTGCTGCTGGGACTGCTGGCGACGCTGTCCGTGGGCGCGTACCTGGCGGCGGATCAGCTGTGGGCGGAGGCGCGCACCGTGGACGGCGTGGAGTCCCTGCGCCGCGGCAAGATGGAGCCCTGGCCGATGATGGCCCGCGCGGCCCGTGCCTTCCCGGTGCTGGGCATGGGGCGCGGCGCGTTCGAGGCCGCCTTCCCGCGCTACCAGACCGAGCCCAACCCCAACACCTTCACGCACCCGGAGAACGCGGTGTTGCAGGTGGCGGCGGAGTGGGGCGTGCCGGGACTGCTGCTGCTAGGGCTGGGGGTCTGGGCCTTCGTGAAGCGCGTGCGCCGCGAGGACCACGGGCCCGTGGAGCTGGCGGTGCTGTCCGGCGTGGCGGCGCTGGCGCTGCACAACCTCTTCGACTTCAGCCTGGAGCTGCCCGCGTGCGCGGTGGCGGTCGCGGTGGTGCTGGGCGCGGTGGCCCGGCCCCGTGAAGCCGAGCGCATGGCCGCGCGCCGCACGACGATGGGCACGCTGCCCGTCAGGCCCGCGCTGGCGATGGCGGCGGGGCTCACGGTCGTGATGCTCGTCGCGCTCGTGCCGGGACAACGGAGGATGGCGGACGCGGAGGCGCTGCTGGCGGAGCGCGTGGCGGCGCGGGCACCGGGCGCGGAGGTGCGAGCGCTGGGGCTCCAGCTCATCGACGTGCACCCGGCGGACTATCTGCTCCACCGGTTGATGGCGATGGCCTCCGTGTCGAATGGCGCCGAGGGCGCGAAGGACGCGCTGTCCTTCGTCAATCACACGCTGTACCTGCGGCCCCTGGATGCGCCCGCGCACCGCGTGGCCGCGCGGGCCCTGCTGCACCTGGGCCGGCGCGAGCAGGCGTTCCTGGAGTACCGGCTCGCGCACGAGGCCGGGGACACGCGCGTGTTGATCAGCGAAGCGATGCCCCGGGCCCGCACGGTCGAGGAGCTGAAGACCCTCACGTCCGAAGCTCCCGGGCAGGGGGCGGAGCTGGCGGAGGCGCTGCTCGCCAATCCCTCGCGTCGTGCGCTGGGACTCGAATGGCTCGTCTGGGCGCGTGAACACTTCGAAGGCCGGCCCGAAGCCACCGCGCTGTGGATGCAGGAGGCGCGCGGACGGCTGGCCCAGGGAGAGCTCCCCGCGGCGGAGGCGGCCTGCGCGGAGGTGGAGCGGCGCGCCCCGGACGCACTGGCCACGCACCTGCTGCGCGCGGAGGTGTGGCGTGCGCAGGGAAGGCGCGCGGAGGCGCTCCAGTCCATGGAGGCGCTCGTGAAGCGCTTCCCGCATGACGTGGAGCTGGCCTTCACGCTGGCCACGCGGCAGCAGGAGGATGGGCTCACGCGCCGGTCCCGGGACACGCTGGCCGCCGTGATGCCGTACCTGACCGACCTGCGGCAACGCGCACGCCTGTTGTCGCTGGAGGCGGACAGCTTCGAAAAGGAAGGTCTGCTGGCCCGTGCACTGGAGCAGCGCCGCTCGGTCGTGGGGCTGCTGCCCGGTCCGGAGAGCCACTTCGCGGTGGCCCGGTTGCAGGAGTTGCTGTCGCGCTACGACGCGGCGTCGCGCTCGGTGCACGAGGGCTTGCGGCTCATGCCGCTCGATGATGCACGGCGCGCGGAGGGTGAGGCCTGGGCGGCGCGGCTGGAAGAACGCGAGCGTGCGCTGCAGGACGCACACAAGAAGGTGCTGCTGGAGGACGCGAAGGGGCAGGAACTGGAACCGCCGGGGTCACCGGCGGTCAGCGACGCTCCCCCTCCCTGACTGAGGACCTCAGGCCGACGCGCCCGAGTCCTCCGCGGACGCTCCGTATGACGGCGCCCTCCCTTCGTCACGCGAGAGCGGCTGGATGAAGGAGGCGACCAGCGGCCACTCCAGGCGCGCGAAGTCCTGGAAGCGCATCTCCAGGGCCTCCTCGTGCGAACCGGCGCGGAACAGCAGCCGCTCGTTGGTACTCAGGGATTCATCCATCGCGACGGGCAGGCCATACAGCTCCCCGAAGGGAGGCTCGGCGCCCGTCTCGCAGTCAGGGAAGTGGTCGGCGAACTCGGACTCGGCCGCGAGCCGCGCGGTGCGGACGCCCAGCGTGTAGCGGACCTGCCTCAGGTCCACGGTCGTCATGGCGGGCACGACGACGATCCACGGCTGCCGGTCGGCCAGCACGATGACGGACTTGGCCACGCGCCAGGCGGGCACGTTGAGGGCGTCCACGAGCTCCATCGCGGTCACGGCCCGGGCGTGGGCATACCGCTCGAAGGGGACGCGATGGCGCCGCAGATAGCTTTGAATGGCACTCGGAATCATGGGGGACATCACCTCCTTCGCGTACAAGGTGTGTCCGGACGACGCGGGCGGCCATTGCCGCCCGAACGGGGCGGCCGTGGCTGCCTGCCCTCGCCGGGTACGCCGGAGGGCAGGCGGGCGGGCCACCTCACGTCACTGCTGAAAGTCGTACACGTTGCCCAGCTTCAGCAGGCGCGTCAGCTCATCGAGCGCGGTCATCGTCTCGCGCGCGAGCTGCGGGTCGCGCACGTCCTCCGGCTTGAGCACGTCGCGGTAGTGCTTGCGCACCCAGCCCGCGAGCGACTCATGCAGGGCCGGCGAGTAGAAGACGTCCGCGGTGATGGCGGCGCGCTCCGCGTCCGTGAGCGAGATGCGCTGACGCAGGCACGCCGGGCCGCCGCCGTTGTTCATGGACTGCCGGACGTCCAGGTAGTGCACCGCCTTCACCGGGTTGTCCCCGGCGACCACGCGCTCCAGGAAGGCGCGGGCGGTGGGCGTCTCGCGGCTCTCGATGGGCGCGATGATGGCCATGGTGCCGTCCGGCAGCGACAGCACCTGCGAGTTGAACGGGTAGGCGCGCACCGCGTCCTTCACCGGCAGCTCGGCGTCCGTCGCGACCTCGAAGCGGAAGGCGTCACCCAGCTTCTCGCGCAGCGTCTGGAGGAGCTTCGGGTGCTCCACGAAGGCCAGCGCGTGCAGCATGAGGAAGCGCTCGTTGCCCACCGCGAGCACGTCCGTGTGGAACGCGCCCGCGTCGATGCCGTCCGGGTGCTGCTGCGGCAGCACCACCTGCTCCGGCGCCAGCTGGTGCAGCCGCGCCAGGGCCTGGCTGGACTCCAGCGTCTGGCGCGCGGGGAAGCGCTGTGGCCCCTTCACGTCCTGCCACGCGCTGCGCCCCCAGGCGAGCACGTGCACGGCCTTGTGCCCTGGCGTGAAGAGGCGCGTGTGGTTGGCCGCGCCCTCGTCCGCGAAGTGCGAGGCGCCCGGCAGCGGCGCGTGCACCTGGAAGTGCTTCGGGTCCGCGAAGATGGCGCGCAGCACCGCGTGCGTGGTGTCCGCCTCGATGGCGCGGTGGAACATCTGCGTGAGGTTCGCGGGCGTCAGGTGCACCCGGCCGTCCGCCGTGTCCGCCGACGGCGCCACGGTGGCCGCGTTCGCCGTCCACATGGCGGAGGCGCTGGAGGTGAGGCGCAAGAGGTGCTCCCCGTCGCGCGCGGCGCGGGTGATGACCTCCTCGTCGGAGCCCGTGAAGCCCAGGGCCCGCAGGGTGCGCAGGGAGGGGCGCGGCTGGGGCGGCAGCACCGCCTGGCCCACGCCCAGCTCCGACACGAAGCGCATCTTCTCCAGCCCCTGGAGCGCCGCCTCCCGGGGGTGGCTGGGCTGGCCGCCGTGGTGCTGTGACGCCAGGTTGCCCGGCGAGAGGCCGGCGTAATTGTGGGTCGGACCGATGAGGCCGTCGAAGTTGTATTCGCGCATGGGATATGGAGACGCGTCGTGGAGCGTCCCCCTTTAACAAAGCGCCTCAAGCGTTACCTGCGCTACCTGCTCATCGCCGGGATGTTGCGCCTGCTCCAGTTCCTGCCGCTGGACACGGCCCGCACCCTGGGGATGACGCTGGGCGGCTGGGCGTACGCGCTCGCGGGCGGGGAGCGGAGGAAGGCGCTCAAGTCGCTGGCCCGTGCCTTCCCGGAGAGGACCGGGGCGGAGCGTGACGCGCTCGCCCGTGACGCCTTCCGCCATCTGGCCGCCGCCGCCCTGGAGGTCGCCTCCGCGCGGGCGCTGGAGGCCGGGCTGGAGTCCCTGGTGTCCTGGCCGGACGCGGACCGTCAGGTGCTGGAGGCCGCGCTGGCGAAAGGGAAGGGCGTCGTCTTCGTGTCCGGCCACGTGGGCAACTGGGAGCTGCTCGCCCGGCGCGTGGCGAGGGCGGGCTACCCCAGCCAGAGCATCGCGAAGGAGACCAGCGACCCGCGCCTCACCGCGCTGGTGGAGGACTTCCGGGCCAAGGGCGGCGTGCGGAGCATCTGGCGCGGCCAGGAGGGCGCGGCCCGGGCCATGCTCCGCGCGCTCCGTAGCGGCGAAATCCTGGGCATCCTCATCGACCAGGACACCAAGGTGCAGTCCGTCTTCGTGCCCTTCTTCGGGGAGCTGGCGGCCACCCCACGCGCGGCGGCGGACCTGGCGCTGCGCACCGGCGCGGCGGTGGTGGTGGGCTTCTGCCAGCGCGACGGTCAGGGCTACCGGCTCACCATGGAAGAGGTGCCGCACCCGGACGCGACGGAGCGTGAAGCCGCCGTGCAGGCGCTCACCGCCGCCCTGTCGCAGCGCATCGAGGCGGCCATCCGCCGCGCCCCCGAGCAGTGGGTGTGGATGCATCAGCGCTGGAAGACGCGTCCTCCGGAGGACGCTCCCCCGGCCCTCGGCGACGCACCGTCCGCCCCGGCGCGGTGATAAGGAGGGCCTCGTGCCGCGCCTGCTTGCCTTGAGCTTCCTGGGACTCCTCGCCACCGCCTGCGCGCCGCGCCGTCCGGCCCCGGGCGCCGCGAACGAGCCGCGCCCGGACGTGGTGCTGGAGGGCGCGCACCTGCGCTCCTACGAGGGCGACACGCTCCAGGTCTCCGGCACCGCCTCGCGCGTCAACTACCGGCGCGCGGGGGGCGAGGTGCAGGCCACCGGGGTCGTCGTGCGCCTGCCCCCTGGCAAGGGCTCGCCCGCCTCCCAGCAAGAGGGCACCCTCATCACCGCGCCGAATATGGACGGCAGCCTCGCGTCCAAGAGGTGGGTGGGGTCGGGCGGTGTCGTGGTGCGGACGGCGGAGGGCCTGGTGGCCAACACCCCCCGGCTGACCTACGACTCGAACGCGCGGCGGGCCCACGGCGACGAGGGCGTGACGATGAGGGGCCCGGACTACCAGATGCGGGCGGACCGCTTCACGCTGTCCTCCGCGGACCAGACGTTCACCTTCGAGGGCACGGTCCAAGCCGTGCTGGGTGGAGCGACGGAGTGATTGAGTTCCTCGTGATGGCGCTGTTCCTGGCCCAGCCCGCGTCCTCCCAGGCCGCCGCGCCCGCCGTTCCTGGCGCCCCGGCCGTCGCGCAGGCCACTCCTGCCGCGAAGCCCGGCGCTCCTGCCGCGCCCGCCGCGAAGCCCGCGGCTCCCGACGCGGGCACTCCGGCCGCGCCGCCGCCCGCGCCGGGCACGTCGCTGGCTCCCACGGGCCTGCGCAACCCGGTGGACCTGGCCGCGGACCACGTCACCGGCGACCGCAACCAGGCGGTGCTCACCGGCAACGTGGTGGTGAAGCACCAGACCATGGACATCCGCTGCGACAAGATGACCGGCTACTACAACGCCACCCGCCAGGTGACGCGCGTGGTGTGCGCCGGCAACGTGCGCGCCGTGGACGGTGACCGGCAGGCCCGGGGCGAGCGCGCCGACTACGACGTGCCCTCGGGCGTGCTGGTGGTGACGGGCTCCCCGGAGGCCCGCCAGGGCAACACCTACCTCACCGGCACCAAGGTGCGCCTCATCCTGGGCAACGAGCGCCTGGAGGTGGAGAACGCCCGCATCCTCGTGGACTCCCCGTCCACCAC
>NZ_RAWC01000022.1:0-68114 GCF_003611685.1 Corallococcus sp. CA049B
TCCCACCCCACCCGAGCGGACGTTGTCAGCACCTGCACGGGCCTCGGCCGCCTGGCCGGTCACCATGCGGGAGGCCGTGTTCCAGCGCCAATGCAGAAGGCCCGGCGGGGTGCACCCACCGGGCCTTCGCGGTCACTCAAAGTCCGGACTCAAGGGCCCGGTGCAGCTCGAACGCTCAGCCTTCGCTGCTCCCGCCGGACGGCTCGGAGGAGCCCCCGCCGGACGCCGCGGGAGGCGTGCCACCACCAGTGCCACCATTCCCGCCTCCGTTGTGGCCACCGCCAGAGCCGCCGCCGCGCTCGGACCGCTCTCCACCACGGCCCTCGCCACCGCCGCGACGCTCACCCCGGTCCCGGTTGCGTTCCCCGCCGCGCTCGCCGCGCTCGGGACGGCGGCCCTCGCGACGGTCACCGCCGCCGCGCTCGCCTCCGCGTTCCCCGCCGCCACGGCTCTCTCCGCCGCCACGGCTCTCTCCGCCGCCGCGGTTCTCACCGCCGCCGCGGTTCTCACCGCCGCCGCGCTCGCCACGGTCGCGGTCCCGGCCACCGCCCCGGCGGCCCTGGTCCTGACGGCCGCCGCCGTAGTTGCTCTCCGGGCGGCGCTGCTGCATCGCCAGCTCGCCGTCACCGGAGCCCGGGGACGAGGCCACCTTGTGCTCGGGGCCCGTGGCCGACCGGCCGTAGATGTCGTACTGCTCGCGGTGGTAGTTCTGCTGCGCCTTCACCTGGATGGACTTGTTGTAGCGGTCCATCAGGTGCCGCAGCTCGTTGCGCTCCTCACCCTGCAAGAGCCGCGCGACCTCCGCGTTGCAGTTGATGACGAGCGTGGAGTCCTTGTAGCCCGGCGCCTCGCGGCGGATCTCCCGGAAGATTTCGTACGCGACCGTGGTGGCCGTCTTCACGAAGCCCTTGCCGTCGCAGTACGGGCAGTCCTCGTGCAGCACGCGGCCAATGGACTCGCGCACGCGCTTGCGCGTCATCTCCACCAGGCCCAGCTCGGAGATGCGCAGCACGTTCGTCTTGGCCTTGTCCCGGCCCAGCGCCTCCTGCAGCGACTTGAAGACCTTGTCGCGGTTCTGCGCCTTCTCCATGTCGATGAAGTCGCAGATGATGATGCCGCCGATGTTGCGCAGCCGGAGCTGGTAGACGATCTCCTTGGCCGCCTCGACGTTGATCTTCGTGATGGTCTCCTCGAGGCTCTTCTTGCCGACGTAGCGGCCCGAGTTGACGTCGATGGCGGTGAGCGCCTCCGCCTGGTCGATGATGAGGTAGCCGCCGCTCTTCAGCCACACCTTGCGCTGGGTGGCGCGCTGCAGCTCCTGTTCAATCCCGTAGGCGTCGAAGACGGGCTCGTCCGTCTCGTGCAGCACCACGCGGTCGCGCAGCGCCGGGTCCTGCGCGGTGACGAAGCCCTGGATGCGCTCGTACTCCTCCGCGTCGTCCACGACGAGCTTCTCCACGTCGTGGGCGAACAGGTCGCGCGTGGCGCGCAGGATGAGGTCCAGGTCCGGGTGCAAGAGGCCCGGTCCGCCGCGCTTCTCGTTGCGGCGCACCACCTGGTTCCACACCTCGATGAGGAACCGGATATCGCTCTCCAGCTTCTCCTGGGGAACGTTCTCCGCCACGGTGCGCACGATGAAGCCCGTGCCGGG
Source organism: Corallococcus sp. CA049B (assembly GCF_003611685.1). NCBI lineage: Bacteria > Pseudomonadati > Myxococcota > Myxococcia > Myxococcales > Myxococcaceae > Corallococcus > Corallococcus sp. CA049B. The sequence continues at coordinate 1,652 of NZ_RAWC01000022.1, forward strand.
CGGCCGCAGCCGGTCCACGATTTCGCGCAGCCGGCGGCGCTCCTTCTCGTTGGAGATGCGGCGGCTGATGCCCACGTGGTCCACCGTGGGCATGAACACCAGGTGACGGCCGGGGATGGAGATGTGCGAGGTGAGCCGCGCGCCCTTCGTGCCGATGGGGTCCTTGGAAATCTGGACCACCACCTCCTGGCCCACCTTCAGCAGGTCTTCAATCTTGTCCGTCTTGCGCTGCTTGGGCTTCTCCTTCTCCTCGTCGCGCTTGTCGCGGCGGGGCTGCTCCTGGCGGCGCTTGTCCTTGTCCTTCTCGCGGCCCTCCCGGTTGCGCGGCTCGCGGGCCTCGCGCGCCTCGCGCGGCGTGCGGCGCTCGCCGGAGACCTCGGCGGGACGGGCGTCGGCGGCGGGGGAGGGGATGATCTCACCCAGGGCGGACGCGTGCGGCGGCGGCTCGGCGGCGCTGCCCTCCGCCGCGGGCGCCACGCCGGACCCGGCGACGGCGCTCTCCGCGGGCGTCTCCTGCACCACCGCGGGGGCCTCCGCCGGAGGCGTGCCGTTCTCCGTCAGCGGTACCGCCACGGCGGCGGTGGACACCTCGGCCGGGGATTCCCGGGTGGCGCCTTCGGCCGGGGTCTCCACGATGACGCCCACGGGCGCCGCGGGCTCGGCGGGCTCGGAGGAAGCCTGGGCCTCCACCGGGGCCGGGGCGGCCTCCGGAGCCGGCTTCACGGCCTCGGGCGTCGCCTCCGGGGACGACTCCACGGCCGGGGCGGCCTGGGCCTGGACGTCCAGCGCCAGCGCGCCGTCGTGCGCCAGCACCGGCTCCGGAGCAGCCGCGGGGGCCTCCGTGCCGGCGGGCAGCGCGTGCGTGGCGTCAGGGACGTTGGCGGCCGCGTACTCCACGGCGTCGGCTTCGGATTCGGTGGGGACCTCCGGGGCGTCCTCGTGCTCGCCCTCGGTCAACTCGAACTGCGCGCGGGCGAAGTCCGGGTCGTAGACGACGTCGCTGACGTACAGGAAGGCGGCCTTCTCCAACCCGATGTCCACGAAGGCCGCCTGCATGCCCGGGAGCACCCGGACGACGCGACCCTTGTAGATGTTTCCGACGACGCCCTTGTCCTTCTTACGCTCGAGGTAGAACTCCGCGATATGGCCGCCCTCGACGAGGGCGACCCGGGTCTCCCGACCCGCGGCATTGATGACGAGCACACTGCTCATGGATGAATCCTGGTAGCGCGCGCGGTAGGGGGGACCTCACCGGACGGGAGGCGGCGAGACGCCACACCTCCGAGCACGCCGCGAGGGGAGAGGCGGCCAGCAGCCCCCCGGCGCGTGGACGCCTTCCGGTAGGCCCGGAGGGAGAACGCATCACCTGGGTGGGGGCCGAGGACATCGCCGCCTGCTCCTCCGAGTTCATGTCGCCCCGCATTGCGACCGGCACCGTGCCGGGCGGGGCTGCTTCTCTTCACGCGCTCGAGGCTTCCCCCACGCCCGTGCCGTCCGCCCCCTCTTCCACACCCGGTCGGTGCCCGTCATGTGGGCCACCTTGGGGGGGTGTCTGGGGGCCCCGGAGCAGCAGGGGCATCCGGAGGAATCCGGAAGCGCAACCCGTCGAAATTCCTGCCTGGGCGTGATGTCCCGCCAACGCGGGGCGTCACACAACCGCCCAGAAACACGGAGAGTTTTCCACGCCCCTCCAGGTGTGTAAAGGCCCGATGCGCCCGTTCATCCACTGTCGGGCAGATGGAAGGCGAGCCCGCCCGGCGGGTCCCCGGGCGCTCGGAAACGGACGTTCAGGCCTGGGCAGGGGCCTGCTTGCGCCCTTCCGGCTTGTCCAGCTTCCCGCGCGGACGGCGCACCAGCCGCAGGCCGGTCCAGGTCTCGTCGATGACGCAGATCTTGTTGTCGACCAGGCCGATGTCGAGCGCCGCCTGGCGCACGAAGTCCTCGGACAGGCGCGTCTTCACGCCCTCGCCGGCGGGCCAGCAGACCCAGATGCCGCCGTTGAGGGTGGTGGCGCGCGACAGCGCTGGCAGCCGCTGCACCAGCTCCGTGGCGTCGGAGGTGAAGAAGAGGATGACGTCCAGCCCCGTCTGGGCCGTGACGAGGAACTCCACCCCGTCCGGCAGCGGGTTGAGCTTCTGTACGAAGCCCCGCGGGGGGTTGATGACGGAAACCTTGGTGCCGGCCCGGATGCCCAGCATGGCCGGCAGGGAAGCCAGCGCGTAGGGCGTCATGATGTGCGCTCCACGGTGAAGGTGCGGAATTCGCCAGAGGCCTGCCCGTCCGTGCGCGCCACGTCCGCGACGCGCGCCATGCGGGGACCCGAGTGACACCAGCGGATGAAGTCTTCCAGCGCGCCCGGTTCGCCTTCCACCATGGCCTCCACGGAGCCGTCGCTCCGGTTGCGGACCCAGCCGGACAGGCCAAGGCGCAGCGCCTCCTGGCGGGCGCTCTCCCGGTAGGAGACGCCCTGGACCGTGCCCTGGATGCGCAGGGTCGCCCGGCGCTGCGTGCTCATGCCTCTGGCCTCATGCTCTGACGTCCCCTTCTAGCAGCTTCAGGAACGCCTGCTCATCCAGGATTCTTACGCCCAATTCCTGCGCCTTCTTCAGCTTGGTACCCGCGTCCTCGCCGGCGACCACGAAATCGGTCTTGCGCGAGACACTTCCGGAGACCTTACCGCCGCGCCGTTCGATTTCCTCCTTGGCCTGCTCGCGCGCAAGCCGCTCCATGGTGCCGGTGAGCACCACCGTCTTGCCCACGAAGGGGCCGCCCGTGGCGACCGCCGGGGGGGCAGGGTGGACACCCGCGTCCAGCAGGGCCTGGATGGCGGCCTGGTTCTGGGGCTCCTGGAAGAAGGTGTGGATGACCTGCGCCATCACCGGGCCCACGTCCTTCACCCGGCTGATGTCCTCCAGGCTGGCCGTGAAGAGCGACTTCACCTCCGGGAAGGCCTCCGCCAGGGCGCGCGCCGTGGAGTCGCCCACGTGCCGGATGCCCAGCGAATACAGGAAGCGGCGCTGGGTGGTGGCCTTGCTGCCCTCGATGGAGGCCAGCAGGTTGTCCGCGCTCTTCTCCCCCATGCGCTCCAGCTTGAGCAGCGAGTCCCGGGTGAGCGCGAACAGGTCCGCGAACGTCTTCACCTGACCGGAGGTGACGAGCTGCATGGCCAGCTTGTCCCCCAGGCCTTCAATGTCCATGGCGATGCGGCTGGCGAAGTGGCGCACCTTCTCCACCAGCTGCGCGGGGCAGGACGCGCCCGTGCAGCGGATGATGGCGCCGTCCTCGTCCTTGGCCGCCACCGCGCCGCACACCGGGCAGTGGGTGGGGAAGGTGAAGGGCTGGGAGTCCTCCGGGCGCTTGGACAGCACCACGGAGACGATTTCAGGAATCACGTCACCCGCGCGGCGCACGAAGACGGTGTCGCCCTTGCGCACGTTCTTGCGGCGCAGCTCGTCCTCGTTGTGCAGCGTGGCGCGCGACACCGTCACGCCGCCCACCTTCACGGGCTTCAGGTGCGCCACCGGCGTGAGCGCGCCCGTGCGGCCCACCTGGATGCCGATGTCCTCCACCGTGGTGGACTCCTCCTCTGGCGGGAACTTGTAGGCCACCGCCCAGCGAGGGCTCTTGGACACCTGGCCCAGGCGGCGGCGCAGGTCCTCGTCGTCCACCTTCACCACCATGCCGTCGACCTCGAAGGGCAGGGCGTGGCGGCCCTTCAGGGACTCGTCGTACCGCTGGCGCACGCCGTCCGCCCCGGCCGCGTGCTGGTAGCGGTTGATGGGCAGGCCCAGCGTCTTGAGGTACTCCAGCTTCTCTGTGTGCGTCTTGAAGGCCGGCACGCCGTCGCCGGGCACGCACTCATACAGGTAGACGGACAGGGGCCGGGCGGCGGTCTCCTTGGGATCCAACTGGCGCAGGCTGCCCGCGGCGGCGTTGCGCGGGTTGGCGAAGAGCGACTCGCCCGCCTCTTCGCGCTTCTCGTTGAGCTTGCGGAAGTCCTCCTTGCGGATGAAGACCTCGCCGCGCACCTCCAGCCGCCCGGGCACCTTCACGCCGTCCTGGGGGAACAGCTCCAGGGGCAGGCTCTTGATGGTGCGCAGGTTGCCCGTGACGTCCTCGCCCGTGGTGCCGTCGCCGCGCGTGGCGCCCTGCACGAAGCGGCCGTCCTCGAATCTCAGGGAGATGGCCAGGCCGTCCAGCTTGGGCTCGCACACGTAGCCCACCTGCGACAGGCCCGTCAGCTTGCGGATGCGGTCGTCGAACTCCGTCAGCCCGGCGTCATCGAAGATGTTCGCCAGGGACAGCATCTGCGTGGTGTGCACCACCTGCCCGAAGTCCTCCACCGCCGCGCCGCCCACGCGCTGGGTGGGCGAGTCCGGCGTGACGAGCTGGGGGTACTGCTCCTCCAGCCCCTGGAGCTCACGCATCAGCGTGTCGTACTGGGAGTCGCTGATTTCCGGCGCGTCCAGCACGTAGTAGCGGTGGTTGTGGTGGGCCAGCTCCTGGCGGAGCGCTCGGGCGCGGGCTTCGGCTTTCGGGAAGGTGTCCACGGGGTGTGTCCTTACCCCAATTCAGGGGCGCGGCCAGTCGCGCACGCCCCGCGTTGGAGGAGGAGCACTCTACCGGCACCACCTGACAGGACCGCTTCACGCACCTGGGAAGGCGAACCCGGGGGCGCGTGTTCCCGGCAAGGGAGCGCATCCGCCGCCCCATCAGGCCCGAATTTCAGCTACATAGCGGATTCCCTGTTCGCAATCCCCCCGCCCTTCAGTGCAACCCCCTGAAAAACGGGACAGAGCCAGGCACGGATGCCTTGACAGCTCTGGAGGCGGTCAATAGTTTCCAGCGCGGTTCCAGGCGCAGGGGTTCCCCCGGCGCCGTCTCTTCCCAACCACAGGCCCACGCGCCCTCCGGTCCGTTCCCAGGACTTGGGTGGTGCTGCCCCCTGGAAGGTGCTTCCGAGCGCCGCGCGGACGGATCGCCGTCCCGCGTACAGCCTGCCCGAGCCTTCGGGCGCTTCCCCCCTACTTCCGTTCGCAGACCGTCATGGCCAAAGCCCGTTCCCCCCGAGAGAAGGTAGTCGAGCCCGCGTTCACCGAGGAGAAGCCCCGGCGCAAGCGCGCGGCGGCGAAGGAGGCGGAGAAGCCCGCGCCCCGCTCTCGCCGTGCTCCGGCTCGTCGTGAAGAGGCTCCCGCCGAGGAGGCCGAGGCCCCCGAGGTCGCCGCGGAAGCGCCCCGCCCGGTGCTCACTCCCATCTCCCGTCCCGTCCGCGACGACGAGCTCCAGGAGCTGCGCGGCACGGAGGAGGAGGCGCCCGCGGAGGAGGCCGCTCCGGCCGCCCCTCAGGAGTCCGCCGAATCCCCCGCCATTACGGAGGTCGAGCGCGACGGCACCCCGATGCAGGTCATCAAGCTCAATGACCTGAAGCGGATGAAGATCGTCGACCTGGCGAAGATGGCCCACGACACGGGCATCGAGGGCTACCAGGGGCTGAAGAAGCAGGACCTCATCTTCGCGCTGCTGGGCGGCATCGCCGACAAGCGCTTCGAGGTCCACGCGGAAGGCGTGCTGGAGCTGCTCAGCGACGGCTTCGGCTTCCTGCGCAGCGCGGACAGCGACTACCAGCCGTCCCCGGACGACATCTACGTGTCGCCGTCGCAGGTGCGCCGCTTCAACCTGCGGCCCGGCGACACCGTGACGGGCCCCATCCGCCAGCCCCGCGAGGGCGAGCGCTTCTTCGCGCTGCAGAAGGTGGACAAGGTCAACTTCGCGGACCCCATGTCGGACGCGGCGCGCGAGCGCATCCTGTTCGACAACCTCACGCCGCTCTATCCGACGCGCAAGCTCAAGCTGGAGCACGAGTCGTCGGAGATGACCACGCGCATCATCGACATGTTCTGCCCCATCGGCCTGGGCCAGCGCTGCCTCATCGTGGCGCCTCCGAAGGCCGGCAAGACGGTGCTGCTGCAGAACATCGCGCACGCCATCAGCCGCAACCACCCGGACGTCTACCTCATCGTGCTGCTCGTGGACGAGCGCCCGGAGGAGGTGACGGACATGGAGCGCAGCGTGCGCGGCGAGGTGGTGTCCTCCACCTTCGACGAGCCCGCCACGCGCCACGTGCAGGTGGCGGAGATGGTCATCGACAAGGCGAAGCGCCTGGTCGAGCAGAAGTACGACGTCTGCATCCTGCTGGACTCCATCACCCGTCTGGCGCGCGCCTACAACACGGTGGTGCCCGCGTCCGGCAAGATTTTGTCCGGCGGCGTGGACGCCAACGCGCTCCACAAGCCCAAGCGCTTCTTCGGCGCGGCCCGCAACATCGAAGAGGGCGGCAGCCTCACCATCATCGGCACGGCGCTCATCGACACCGGCAGCCGCATGGATGAAGTGATTTTCGAGGAGTTCAAGGGCACGGGTAACTCCGAAATCGTCCTGGACCGGAAGTTGATGGAGAAGCGCATCTTCCCAACGCTCGACATCAACAAATCCGGCACCCGCAAGGAGGAGTTGCTCTTGTCTCAGGCGGACCTGGTGCGCATTACGGCGTTGCGCCAGGTGCTCCACCCGTTCACCCCCATCGACGCGATGGAGTTCGTGCTCAAGCACATGCGTCCGACGGCGGCGAACGCGGAGTTCCTGGGCTCGATGAACCGGTAGTTCACTTCCGGCCCAAGGAGCCCCCATGCGTCGTGCCCGCCTCCCTCTAATTGTCGCCCGCGCTGTCGCGGGCCTCACCCTGGGGCTGTTGGCGGGCTGCGACCTGGGGGTGGAGGACCTGCCCATTGGAGACACCCCACCGGTGCTCTCCAGTCAGGTCTGCTACGACGATTCGGACTGCGTCGCGAACGCGTGCTGTGGTGAGGGCACCGCCATCACCCACCGCGACGTGGGGCCGGACTGCGCCGGCGTGCGGTGCGACGGGACGTGTACCCCCAACAGCGTGGACTGCGGCCGGTGCATCCCCACCTGCCGCAACGCGCGCTGCGCCGCCGCCTGCCAGTAGCGGGCGGCCGCACGGCCGGATTTCAGCCGGCCAGCCCGCGGACCGCGTCCACCGGCGGGTCCCTCAGGGGCAGCGTCACGCGGAAGGTGGTGCCGCCGCCCGGCGTGTCCTCCACGTCGATGCGGCCCTGGTGCGCTTCCACCACCTGGCGCGACACCCAGAGCCCCAGTCCCAGGCCGCCGTAGTGGTGCGTGGACACGGCGCGCTCGAAGCGGTCGAAGATGCGCTCGCGGTCCTCCGGCTTGATGCCGATGCCGTGGTCCACCACGCACAGGCGCACGAACTCGCCATCCGGTTGCAGTGACACGTCCACCGGACGGCCTCGGCCGAACTTCAGCGCGTTGGCGACCAGGTTGTGCACCACCTGCGAGATGCGGGACGGGTCGAAGGTGCCCATCACCGGGCCCTTCACGTCCACGGTGAGCGGCGTGCCGTCACGGCGCGCTTCTTCCTCCGCGAAGCGCGTCACCTCCACCAGCAAGTCTCCCAGGTCCACGTCCGTGCGGTTGATCTTCAGCCGGCCGCTGGTGATTTGCGACACGTCCATCAGCACGTCCACGAGCATCGCCAGCCGGCGGATGAAGGACCGCGCCTGCTTCAGGCGCTCCAGCGCCTTGGGCGGAGCGTCCTTGCCCAGGCCGCGCTCCACCAGCTCCAGGTGCAGCTGGAAGGCCGCCAGCGGCGTGCGCAGCTCGTGCGCCGCCACGGAGAGGAAGTCGTCGCGGGCGCGCAGGGCTTCGGTCAGGCTCTCCGCGCGGGCGCGCTCGTTGGCCATCTCCCCGCGCATCGTCGCGAGCTTCAGGTTGGACGCGATGCGCGCGAGCAACTCGCCCGCGGAGAAGGGCTTCACCAGGTAGTCGTCCGCGCCGGACGCCAGGCCCTGCACCGTGGCCTCTTCTCCGGCCTTCGCGGACAAGAGCAGGATGGGCAGCTCGCGGGTGGTGGGCGCGGCGCGCAGGGCCCTCAGGAGGCCCATGCCGTCCAGCTTCGGCATCATCACGTCCGACAGCACCAGGTCCGGCGGCCGGGCCAGCGCGGCCTCCAGTCCCTTCGCGCCGTCCGTCGCCACCTCCACGTCGTACTCGGCGGACAACACGCGCTGGATGTAGTCGCGCATGTCCCGGTTGTCGTCCACCAGCAGGATGCGCGCGCGCGGCACCGGGGCCACCGCGTGGCCGTCCGCGGACGCCGGGTGGGGGTGGTGCGAGGACTGCGTGCGGTCCTTGGGCTTCGCGCTGCCCCACAGCAGGGCTTCCTCGACGTAGGCGGACGTGGCCTCGCGCGCCGCGGAGCGCGGCCGGGAGGTGGTGCGGATGCGCTCCTGCGGCAGGTGCGCATGGCCCAGTGGCAGCTCCACGGTGAAGACGCTGCCCTCGCCCTCCGTGCTGCGCGCGGACACGGCGCCACCGTGCAGCCGGGCGAACTCCTGCACCAGCGCGAGCCCGATGCCGCTGCCCTCCACCGTGCGCGACGGCGAGCCCGACACGCGGTGGAAGCGCTCGAAGAGGCGGGGCAGCTCGTGCGCGGGGATGCCCGAGCCGGTGTCCTCCACCTCCAGCGACACCTTCAGCCCGTGCTCGCGCAGGCGCAGCGTGACGCCGCCCTGGAGCGTGAACTTGAACGCGTTGGAGACCAGGTTGAGGACGATCTGCTCCCACAGGTCCGGCGCCACGTAGACGGGCTGGGACAGAGGAGGGCAGTCCACCGTGAGCTTGAGGCCCGCCCGCTCCATGGCGGAGCGGAAGCTGGACGCCGCGTCCTTCGTCAGCGCGGCCAGGTCCGTGGGCGCGAAGCGCTCCTCCTTGGGGCCCGCCTCCAGCTTCGACAGGTCCAGGAGCGCGTTCACCAGCTTGAGCAGGCGCCCGGCGTTGCGGTGCACCCGCTCCATCTCCTTGCGGACCTCGTCCGACAGGGGGCCCGCCCGCCCGGCGAGAAGGTCCTCCGTGGGGCCCAGCATCAGCGTCAGCGGCGTGCGGAACTCGTGGCTGACGTTGGCGAAGAACTCCGACTTGAGCCGGTCCAGCTCGCCCAGCTGCTCGTTCGCCACGCGCAGCTGCTGGTTGGCCTCTTGGATCTGCTGGGCGCGCCGGAAGATTTCGCCCTCCATCTCATCCGCGCGGGCGCGGAGCTCGGCGTGCTGGCGGCTCTGCTCCTCGTCCAGGTGCTTCAGGCGGATGAAGTCGGTGACGTCCTCCACGCGGTGGATGATGTGGCGGACCGCGCCGTCCTCGCCGAACACCGGGGTGTTCAGCGGGCTCCAGTAGCGCGCCTCGAACCCGCCGCCGTCCTCCTCGGGCCGGGGGAGGTCGTACTTCTGGACGGCCATCGCGTCCGGGGTGCGCGTCTTCACCACGCGCTCCAGCGACGCGCGCAGGTTGGTCACCCCGCTGGCCAGCGGGTCCTCGGGGTTGCCCGGGAAGACGTCGAAGATGTCGCGGCCCAGGATGTCCTCGCGCCGCGTCCGCGTGACGCGCAGGTACGCGTCCGTCACCGCGACGATGACGAACTCCGGTGTCAGCACCAGGTACGGGTTGGGCGCGGCTTCGAACAGGCTCCGGTAGTCCGGGGCCGGTGAGGGGCTGGGGGGCATCACACGTCCTCAGAGGCGGAGGCGTGCAAGGAATTAGTCACTCACCCCCGGGATGGCCAGGGGGGAAGTAGGACCCGGCCCCCGGTTTTCCAACGGTGGACGCTTGGGGGGACGGGCTTCCCGCCACGGTGGAGAAGTTCAGGCGGCGGGGGCGGCGTCCGTGGCGGCGACCGGCTGCTGGGCCGGAGCGGCCACCAGCGGGGGGGGCTGCGCCTTGAGGCGCGCATAGTCGAAGCAGGCCACCGCGATGGAGGCCACCGGCACCGCGAACAGCGCGCCCCAGAGGCCGAAGAGCTTCTCGCCCGCGATGAGGGAGAAGGCCACCACCACGGGGTGGATGCGCGCGGCCTCGCCCATGATCTTCGGGTTGAGGAAGTACGCCTCCAGCGCGTGGATGCCGATGATCCACAAGAGGAGCGCGACGCCCTTCTGGAAGCCGTCCGCCAGCGCGATGAGGACGATGGGCACCGAGCTGATGATGGTGCCGAAGATGGGGATGAGGCTGAAGAGCGTGGCGATGGTGGCCAGCAGGAACGCGAACTTCACGCCGAACAGGAGCAGGCCCAGCAGCGTGAGGCCGCCGTTCACCAGGCAGATGGTGACCTGACCGCGCACCACGCCGGACAGCGACTTGTCGATGCGGGCCACCAGCGTCTTCGCGTCCGGCAGGAACTCCGCGGGGATGAGCGTGCCGAAGTAGCGGCGGATGGCCTGCGCGTCGATGGAGAAGAACGCGGCGACCATCAGGATGAAGAACAGCATGAAGACGCCGGTCAGCACCTCCGTGACGATGCGGCGCGACACGTTGACGATGTCCGCCAGGTTCTCCTTCGCGAGCGACGTCACGCGCGTCACCGCGTCGGTGAGCATCTGCTCCAGGTCCAGCGCCATGCTGAAGCCGCCGGACGCGCCCGCCGCGTCCTCCATGGCCCGGTCCGACAGGGCCACGGGGATGCCGTACGTGTTGAGCCACGCCTCCGCGCGCTGCGCGTGCCCCTGCACGTGCTCCGGCGTGAGCGCGCTGGCGAAGGCGGCCATCTCGCGGCTGATGCGCGCCACCTCGCGGTAGAGCTGCGGCACCAGCGCGACGAAGAAGAGGTACACCGCCAGGAAGAACCCCGCGTAGATGAGCAGGATGGCCACCCAGCGCGGCACGCTGTGTCCGGCCACCTTCAGCCGCGTGATGCGCGCCACCAGCGGCTGCACCAGGTACGCGATGAGCGCCGCGCCCGCGAAGGGCATCACCACCGAGCGCAGGGCGAAGAGCGTCACCGCGATGGCCACCCACAACCCGGCGAGGAGGAGCAGGCGCTTGCGGCGTTCGTCGGGGGCGGTGGCTTCCACGGGCGGCGACATGCACCCGGGCTTAAGGCAGCGGCCTCCCTCTGACAAGCTCCCGAAAGGAAAGCCTCTTGTGGGCCCCGGCTCCTATGCCCCCAAAGGGTCCGGAACCTCCCGGATGAAGGCAGGCGGCCGGACGGGGGCTCAGGCCTGGGGCAGCCGGGACCGGTCGCCCAGCCGGGCCTCCACGCGGTCCAGGCACTCGCGCATCAGGGGGCGCTTGATGCGGCCCTGGGTGGCCTCTCCCAGGCCCAGCATCTGCTCGGTGAGCCAGCGGGTGAGGAAGAGCAGGGGGACGCGGTCGTCAGGGGCCAGGCCCCGCTCCAGGTAGCGCTTGTTGCGCACGTAGTCGTCGAAGGCGTCGAACTCGCGGGCCAGGTCCCACTTCGCCAGCCGCAGGGCCTCCGTGTAGACGGCCGGGTCGGGGCGCCGGGTGGCCTCCTGGAACAGCGGGGCGAACTCGCCCAGGGTGGCCGGGTCCAGGTCCTGGACGGGCGGGGGCCAGGACGCCAGGTCCTTGGCGAGCAGCCGCGCCACCTCGTCCAGCAGGTGCTCCACGAGGGCGACGGGCTTGAGGTCGAAGAGGTGATCCCAGCGCGAGGGCATGTGTCAGGGACTGGCTGCGGCGGGCAGGGCCACCGGAAGGGGAGGGGATGCAAGCGCGGCGACGGGTGCGGCCACGGGGCCGTCAACATAGCCCAGGGACAGCTCGCGCTGGATGACCTCCCACACGGCCCGGCGCGTGAGCAGCTCGCCGTGGGGCACCACGCCGGACAGCTCCACGTTGAAGACGTTGGGCTGGCCGTCCACCTCCAGCACGGAGGAGGGGTAGGGCGCGATGACGTCGTCGCGCGAGTAGATGGACGTGAGCCGCACGTGGCGGGGGAAGGCGCCCACGCCCAGGTCCTTGATGAAGCGCGACGTCGGGGTGAGCTGCCACATGCTGCGGCTGAACCAGCCCAGCGTCGCGCAGCCCAGGTATGCCATGCGCGTGCCCCGGTGCGGCGTGCCCAGGGTGATGAGGCTCTTCACGCGCACGTCCCCGCCCAGCCGCTTCACGTAGTACGTGCCGATGAGGCCGCCCTTGGAGTGCCCGATGATGGTGAGCGGCCCCATGCCCGGGTGGCGCTCGTAGAGCCGGTCCACCTTGCCCTGGACCTTGCGCGCCAGCTCGTCGATGCGGTGCGTGTTGAAGCGGTCCATGGTGCCGCCCAGGTGGATGGACCAGACGCAGTAGCCCTCGCGGCGCAGGCGGTGCTCCAGCACCTCCAGGACGCGGCGCGTGCTGAAGAAGCCGTGCAACAGGAGCACCGGCTTCTGGCAGCGCTTGAAGTCCGTACGGCGCACGACGTGGTTGCCGCGTGGATCCAGATCCACGTAGCTGGCCAGGTACTTCAACTGGCACTTCAGCTTGCGGTACTGCATCACGAACGGATTCATCCCAACGCCCCCGTCCCTCCTGCACGGGAGAAAGCTAGGGAGCGCGTCCGCGCGCGGCCCGGATCAGCGCCCGTCCGGTCAGGTGAAGTGTTGGAGAAAGTTCACCAGCACCCGGTGCGCGAACGGGGTCGGCGTGATGCCTGACAGGAGCCGGGGGACGTACTCGCCCTCGGGGACGCCCTTCTCCTGCGCGAGCGCGTCCAGCTTGTCCTCGCGGGCGAGGATGACCGCGCGCATGGCGTCCGTGGCCATCTCCGGGTGGAACTGCACGCCGCGCACGTTGTTCCGGAACGCGAGCGCCTGGTTCGCGGTATTGGCGTTGCCCGCGAGCACCGTGGCGCCCCCTGGCAGATGGGAGACGATGTCCTCGTGGGTCTGCTGCACGGCGAAGCGCTCCGGCAGGCCGGTGAACAGCGGATCCGCGCGGCCTTCGGGTGAGAGCGTCACCTCCACGGTGCCCGTCTCGCGGCCGTTGGGGTTGCGCGTCACCTTGCCGCCGTAGGCCTCCGCGAGCAGCTGTTGGCCAAAGCACACGCCGAGCACGGGGATGCCCTGCTCGCCCGCCTCCACCATGAAGGCGCCCGCGCGCTCCATCCACGGCTCGCGCTGCGTCACCGACAGGGGGGAGCCCGTCATCATCACCGCGTCGTAGCCCTTCGCGTCCTTGGGCAGGGGGGCGCCCTTGTGCACGGGGAGGATGTCGAAGCGCCGGCCAGACAGTCCAATGGTTTGCAGAAACCACCGCTCGTAGTCGCCCACGGAGAGCTGGACGGAGGTCGCCGCGTCGCCGGCTTTCAGCAGGAGGACGTTCTTCATGGGGGCAGCTTGCCGCGTCATGTCCTCATTCCTACCGTGTCCAGCCGTCCGTGTCCGGTGCCCGCCACTTCCAGGTCGCTCGCGCGCCGTGCTCACCCGAGGCCTCGCCATGACCGACGCTCGTTCGCTCACTCCCAAGCTCCCTGTCCTCAAGCTGCTCATCGACGGGCAGCAGGTGGACCCCATCGAAGGGGGCACCTTCGCGGTGGTGAATCCCGCCACCGGCCAGAAGATCGCGGACGTGCCCGCGGGCACCGCCGCGGACGTGGACCGCGCGGTGAAGGCCGCGCGCCGCGCCTTCGAAGCCGGACCGTGGGGGAAGATGACCGGCCGCGAGCGCGGCAAGCTCATCCGCAAGCTGGCGGACCTGCTCTACGAGCGCCGCGAGGAGTTCGCGCTCGTCGAGTCGCTGAACAACGGCAAGACGTTCAAGGACGCCATCCGGGGTGACGTGGCGCCGGCCGCCGCGACGCTCGCGAACTTCGCGGACATGGCCAGCACCATCACGGGCGAGGTGCTGCCCGTGGACGGCCCCTTCCACACCTACGCGCTCAAGGAGCCGGTGGGCGTGGTGGGCGCCATCGTGCCGTGGAACTACCCCACGTGCATGCTGGGCTGGAAGCTGGGGCCCGCGCTGGCCGCCGGCTGCACGGTGGTGGTGAAGCCCTCCGAGTACACGCCGCTCACCGCGCTGAAGCTGGGCGCGCTGGCGCTGGAGGCGGGCTTCCCGCCCGGCGTCATCAACGTCATCACCGGCCTGGGCGACCCCGCGGGTGAAGCCATCGCCCGGCACCCGGACGTGGACAAGATTTCGTTCACCGGCTCCGGCCGCACCGCGCGCCGGCTGCTCCAGGCCTCCGCCGCGAGCAACCTGAAGAAGCTGACGCTGGAGCTGGGCGGCAAGAGCCCGCAGATCATCTTCCCGGACGCGGACTTCGACCGCGCCGTGGAGGCGTGCTTCTGGGGCATCTTCGGCAACAAGGGTGAGACGTGCAACGCGGGCAGCCGCGTGCTGGTGCATGAGAAGGCCTACGACGCCTTCGTCGCGAAGCTCGCGGAGAAGGCGCGCACGATGAAGGTGGGCGACCCGCTGGACGCGACCACGGAGATGGGCGCGCTGGTGAGCCAGAAGCAGATGGACGTGGTGCTGGGCTACATCGAGAGCGGCAAGCAGCAGGGCGCGAAGCTGCTCGCGGGCGGTGGCCGCGACACCGAAGGGCTCAAGGCCAAGGGCTGCTTCGTGAAGCCCACCATCTTCGGCGACGTGAAGCCGGACATGAAGATCGCCCAGGAGGAGATCTTCGGCCCGGTGCTCAGCTGCCTGCGCTTCCGCGACGACGCGGAGGCCATCGCGATGGCGAACAGCACGCAGTACGGCCTGGCCGCGTCCATCTGGACGGGCGACGTGGCCAAGGCGCACGCGCTGGCGAAGCAGGTGAAGAGCGGCGTGGTGTGGATCAACTGCTTCAACGAGTTCGACGACGCGGCGCCCTTCGGTGGCTACAAGGAATCCGGTTGGGGCAAGGACCTGGGCCACCACGCGCTGGAGGGTTACCTCCAGACCAAGGCCGTGTGGACGAAGCTGCCGTCCCCCTGACGCAACCCGCGCGCTCCATTCCATTCCACCGCTTCACCGCCGCATGACGAAGAAAAGGAAGGTCCGCATGGCGTCGCGTCCCAAGGCCAAGGTGCTCACCCATCCGGCGATGGCCCGCCGGGCCCGCGGAAAGGAGCGGAGCGAGGGAGGGCCGCGAGCGGTGTCCGGACAGCAGGGGGACATGGACTCCCTGCGCCGGTGGATGGACGAGAAGGGCGTCCGCAAGGTGAAGGTGGGCGCCATCGACATGGATGGTGTCTGGCGCGGCAAGTACATCTCGCTGGAGAAGTTCTACAGCGCCGCGAAGAGCAACATGGGCTTCTGCGACGTCGTCTTCGGTTGGGACCTGGGCGACGAGCTGCTGGACAACACGAAGGTGACGGGCTGGCACACGGGCTACCCGGACACGCCCGCGAAGGTGGACCTGTCCACCGCGCGCATCATCCCGTGGGAGCCGGACACCGCGGCGTTCCTGCTCGACTTCGTGAACCCGGATGGCACGCCCTTCGAGGCGAGCCCCCGGCAGCTGCTCCAGAAGATGGGCCAGCGCGCGCGCAAGCTGGGCTTCCTGCCCAAGTTCGGCGCGGAGTACGAGTTCTTCCTCTTCAAGGAGAACCCGCAGAGCCTGCATGAGAAGGGCTTCAAGAACCTGACGCCGCTGACGCCGGGCATGTTCGGCTACTCGTGGCTGCGCACGTCGATGAACGCGCCGCTGGTGCACGCGCTCATCGACGGGTGCAACGCGTACGGGCTCAACATCGAGGGCTTCCACACGGAGACGGGCCCCGGCGTCTTCGAGGCCGCCATCCGCTACGACACGCTGGAGCTGGCGGCGGACCGCGCGGCGCTCTTCAAGACGGTGGTGAAGGAGATCTGCGCGAAGCACGGCGTGTCCGCGTGCTTCATGGCGAAGGTGGACCCGAAGCTGCCGGGCTGCTCCGGCCACGTGCACCAGTCGCTGTGGAACCTGAAGGACGAGGAGAACCTCTTCCACGACCCGTCGCAGAAGCACGGGATGAGCAAGCTGATGCGGCACTACATCGGCGGGCAGGTGGCGCTGATGCCGGAGCTGACGGCGCTCTACTGGCCCACCATCAACAGCTACAAGCGCAGCGTGGAGAACACCTGGGCGCCCACCACCGCGACGTGGGGCCTGGAGAACCGCACCTGCGCCATCCGCGTCATCGGCGACAGCGGCAAGTCCATGCGCATCGAGTACCGCCAGCTGGGCGCGGACATGAACGCGTACATCGGCATGGCGGTGAGCCTGGCCGCGGGCCTGTGGGGCATCGAGAACGAAGTCGAGCCGCCCGCGCCCGTGCTGTCCAACGCCTACGAGGCGAAGAACACCAAGCCGCTGCCCCGCAACCTGAAGGACGCGGTGGCGCTGCTCAAGAACAGCGAGCGCGCCCGCGAAATCCTGGGCGACGGCTTCGTGGACCATTTCGTGCGCACCCGCGAGTGGGAGGTGCGCCAGTACGAGCGGGCGGTCACCTCCTGGGAGCTGGAGCGCTACCTGGAACTCATCTGATTCGAAGGAGGACCGTTCATGAAGCCTTTCGATATTCCCTCCGAGCCGCGCGTCACGGAGATGGCCTGGCCCACGCGCATCGTGTTCGGCGCGGGCGCGCTCCAGAAGCTGCCCGCGCACGCGGCCCGGTTGAAAATGAAGCGCCCGCTGCTGGTGACGGACGCGGGCGTGGTGAAGGCGGGCCTCGCCGCGCGCGTCGCGGACGTGCTCAAGGGGGCGGGCCTGGAGTGCGCGGTGTTCGACCGCGTGGAGCCCAACCCCACGGAGAAGGACGTGTTCGCGGGCCTGGAGGCGTACCGCGCGCACAAGGCGGACGGCATCGTCGCCCTGGGCGGTGGCAGCGCGCTGGACGCGGGCAAGCTGGTGCAGTTGCTCACCACGCATGAGCCGCCGCTCAGCCGCTACGACGACGCGAAGGGCGGCGACCAGTACGTGCGCGACGACCTGCCTCCGCTCATCGCCATCCCGACGACGGCGGGCACGGGTTCGGAGGTCGGGCGCTCGGGCGTGGTGACGCTGGCGGACACGGGCCGCAAGACGGTCATCTTCAGCCCGCACCTGCTGCCGAGGGCGGCGGTCATCGACCCGGAGCTGACGCTGGGCCTGCCCCCGTCCGTCACGGCGGCCACGGGCATGGACGCGCTCACCCACTGCATCGAGGCGTATGTCGCCAATGGCTTCCATCCGCTCGCGGACGCGGTGGCCATTGACGGGGTGATGCGCGTGGGGCGCTCGCTGGTGACGGCGGTGAAGGAGGGCCGCGACCTGGCGGCGCGCACGGACATGATGGTGGCCGCGATGGAGGGCGCCATGGCCTTCCAGAAGGGCCTGGGCGCGAGCCACGCGCTGGCGCACGCGCTCACGCCCATCTCCAACGTGCCGCACGGCCTGGCGAACGCCATCGTCCTGCCCGCGGTGATGGAGTTCAACCGCGCGTCCTGCACGGCGCGGCTGGCGCGCATCGCCGCGGCGCTGGGAGACACGGCCAACGCGCGCGAGGAGGTGCTCGCGGCCAACGCCATCGACCGCGTGCGCAAGCTTGCGGCGGCCGTGGGGATTCCGGCGCGGCTGCGTGACGCGGGCGTGCAGGAGAAGGACCTGGAGCACATCGCGCAGAAGGCCTTCCAGGACGCGTCCCACCAGGGGAACCCGCGCGCCGTGACGGAGGCGGACCTGCTGGCCATGGCCCGCGAGGCGTACTGAAGAGCGGCTTCACTCCGGCTTGATTTCAGAGTGTTTCAGCGGGGCCTCTTCCGAGGGAAACGGGAGGGGCCCCGTGCCTTTGGTGCGCGTGAATCAAGCGGTGCCTCCTCCGTCAGAAGGTTCAGAACGCAGCACAACGCGGCTCACGGAGGCAGGTCATGAAGGCGATGCTCAAGAAGATGGTGGTGGCTGTGGCGCTGGTCGCGAGCTCCCCGGTGATGGCGGCGGACTACCACGGCGCCTCCCCCCTCGTGAGCCGTCAGGACCAGGCTCGCATGGAGCGCGAGCGGAACGAGCGGGAGCGGCTGGCGCGGCTGGAGCGGGAACGGCAGGAGCGGGCGCGGATGGAGCGTGAGCGTCAGGCCCGGCTGGAGCGCGAGCGCAAGGAGCGGGCGCGGATGGAGCGCGAGCGTCAGGCGCGGCTGGAGCGCGAGCGGTTGGAGCGGGAGCGTCAGGCTCGCATCGAGCGGGATCGGTTGGAGCGGGAGCGTCAGGCCCGCATCGAGCGGGAGCGCAAGGAGCGGGAGCGGTTGGCTCGGATGGAGCGCGAGCGGCAGGAGCGGGAGCGGCTGGCGCGGCGTGACTCGCACTACCGGGGCGGCTGGGTGAACTGAGCAGCGATGGGGCCACAACCTGAAGCAGCACTGAGGCCCGGGGGCGGATGACCACCCTCGGGCTTCTTCGCGTCTGGAGGTCAGCGGGCGCCTGAGTCCACGGACAGCGTGCGGGCCCCTGCATCCGGAGCCGTGCTGCCCGCGTCCACGCCGCCGCTCGTCTCCGGCGTGAACTCCAGCGTGTCCATGAAGAGGCGCCCCGGCAGCCGCATGTCCATGGCGGTGATGCGCTCGCGGTCGCGCAGTTCGTAGAGCTGCCGCGCTACCCAGGCGGTCTGCACGGGTTCGTCGGAGAAGAAGACGTAGACGCGCACCTTCCCCTCCTTCACCGGCACGCGGAAGCGGGTGTTGGCGACGGGCCGGTTGGCGTCGCAGCGGATGGAGCGGTTGTCTCGCGTGAGCGTGAGCTGCCGGATGACGCCCTTCTCGGACGTCGTGAAGAGCATGCAGTAGGGGAGTTGTCCCTCGACGGGGATGATCTCCATCGTCGCGGGGCCCGTGCGCTTCACCAGGGCACGCACCACCTTCGCGGGCGGCTTCGCGTCGTCGCAGCCCACGACACCCGCGCCCAGCGCCATCACCGTCAACCAGCCCGTCCAGCGCGTCACGTGTTCTTCCCTGGGAAGGTGGGATACCGACCGCGAGTCTACCTCGACGTAACACAGTGGGCGTGCGCCGGGGGAAGACGTGGCCCCAGAATCAGCTGGGGCGACAGTGGCGCATGGGGATGAGAGGTTTTCGCTGGCTTGGCCCATGCCTTTTCAACCAGACGCAATCGCTCTCCGCCGTGGATGGGCTCACGTGGAGGACTCCCGGTGGGGTAGAATGAAGGGGCCGCACGGATACGACAGTGGGGGAGCACATGGACTTCGCCGCGCTGTGTCTGCAGATCAAGAAGGGACTGGATGCGCCGAAAGATCGCATGCCCATCTTTCAGGCCCTCTCCCAGCTCTCCTCCCCGGATCAGGTTCCCAAGCTGCTCCAGGCCTGGAATCTGCTCTACCCGAACCTGATTCTCTTTGATGAGTTGGCACGGGTGCTGGACGACAAGGAAGAACTCCAGGCATGGGAGCGCTTGACGGGAAAGTCCGTCAAGGCGGGCGCCATCTCCGCGACCACAACGGCCTCCTATCTGAATCTCCGGGCAACCCCTGGCACGTCCAAGAGCTCCGTGGTCATCGGGAAGCTCATCGGGGCCAACATGCCCGTGACGGTCCATGGCAAAGCAATCAAGGACGGCTCGACATGGTACCTGCTGGAGTTCTCCGCGAACGACTACCCAAAGGTCGTGTCAGTTCCGAAGGACGCCGCCGGCGACATTCGCGCGCTCTACAAGAGCCATCGTGCCTGGGCCATCGAGTCGGCTGTTGCGACGTACGTTGACTACAATGTCTTCATGGCTCAGTTGCGAGCCTTCGAGATGATTCACCGCAAGCTCTCACTCAAGCAGCGAATTACCTTGCTGCGGCAGATGGCCCATCCGAGCGATCTGCCTTTCGACACGATGATTGGCACCTCGGGAGGCAGCGTCTACGAGGAGACGCGCCCCAAGGTCCATGAGGTGTACCAACTCGTGAGGGATGCGAAGGCCTTCCTCACTCCCAGCGGAGAACTGGTCGACATCTACCACTTCATTGTCGGCATGGACGTGTACCAGAAGGGCCGGATGGGGCGCGAGCGGGTCAAGTTGATCAGGCTGGGAGAGAGCGATCCTTCCGCGACCTGGGCCGGCGACATCGGAGCCGGTGCGGCGGATGCGCTGCTGCACAAGGACAAGGACTACGAGGACAATCACCCTGGCCAGACCGAGGCGGAGCGCATCCTTCACTACTACCAGACCCGGGCGCCTTCGCAGGATCTGCTTGGAGACTTGGATGCGTGGGGAGTCGCGGGGCGTGTCGACCATGATGCGACGGGCGACACGATTTCATCGATCATCGAAAGCGTCTACGGGCGTGGAAACGCGACGAAGATGGGGACTCCCCAGCTTCGAAGGTACGCGCTGGAGAATTTCTTCGCACGCCATGGCCTCACGATGAGTGGCTCCTCGCTCGTCTCTGTCGCCAATCTGGAGGTCTTGAAGTACTATATCAATGACTTTGGTCGTGTCTGGGTATACCGCGCACAGATGAAGAATGACTTTCTTGGCAATTCGTTTTGGCTTGGATCACGCTATGACAAGCCCGAGCTGGCGGCGATAAGCGAGAAGATGGCGGCTCTGTACTTGCGGTGGCTGGATGAGCAGTGTCGGCTCAATGGCCTGCTTCCCAGCGTGGCCCCCGCGGCCAGGAGATGAACCGAATGGATGGTGGTCACGGGAACGCGTCCATGAGTGCACCGGGCGCTCCTGCCCTGTCACGACTCCGGCCCTGGCTTGCCGCGCTGGGCTACCTCGTGGCGCACCCCCTGGTTTCTCTGCTGGGCATCCAGTGGGGGCCCCTGGGTGGTCTTCAGACCCAGGGCGTGCTGCTCGTGGCCGGTTTCGCGGTGCTGGTGGTCGCGGGATTCCTGCCCAGACTCTTCGAGTCGCTGCTCCTCCAGACGCTCCTGCTCGCACTCGGATGGCCCCTGGTGGTGGCCGCGGTGGCCGTGGCGTGGTTCGCCCCCTACGCCGTCATTCAGGAGTCGCAGTGGTTGGGTCCCAGTACCTACCGCACCACCCTGCATCCGTTCTTCACCGGAGGCCTGAGCTGGCTGCTGTTCCTTGCCGCCCTGGGCTACGCAGCAGGCTTGGGATCGCGCTTTCGGCGGGGGCTCTGTCTCGGGGCGCCGCTGATTGCCTTCCTCGCGCTCTGCTGGCTGCTCCACCTTCGGGGCTATCCCGCCTTCGAAGGGTAAAGCGGCTTCACTCCGGCTCCATTTCAGAGTGTTTCAACAGGGCCATCTTCCGATGGCGCGGTTGAATCAATCAGGGCCTCCCCCGTCAGTAGGTTCAGAACGCAGCAACAACGCGGCTCACGGAGGCAGGTCATGAAGGCGATGCTCAAGAAGATGGTGGTGGCTGTGGCGCTCGTCGCGAGCTCCCCGGTGATGGCGGCGGACTTCCACGCCGCCACCCCTCTCGTGAGCCGCCAGGACCAGTCCCGCATGGAGCGCGAGCGGCAGGAGCGGGAACGGCAGGCGCGGATGGAGCGCGAGCGTCAGGAACGCGAGCGGCAGGCCCGGCTGGAGCGCCAGCGTCAGGAGCGGGAGCGCCAGGCGCGGCTGGAGCGGGAACGGCAGGAGCGGGAACGGTTGGCCCGGCTGGAGCGCAACCGTTACAGCGGTGGCTGGCTGAACTAGGCGGCCACGGTGTCACGGCTTGAAGCAGGACGGAGGCCCGGGGGTGGACATCCACCCTCGGGCCTCTTTGCGTCTGGAGGTCAGTTGGCCAGCGGCTCCATGGTCAGTGAGGGGGAGCCTGCGTCCGGGGCCGTGCCTCCGTCGGACGTCACCACGCCGCCCGCGCCCACGATGCCGCCCGTGGCTTCCGGCTCGCCCGTCTCCGGCGTGAACTCCAGCGTCTCCACGAAGATGCGCCCCGGCAGCCGCAGGTCCATGGCGGTGACGCGCTCGCGGTCGCGCAAGTCGTAGAGCTGCTGCGCCACGGAGCCCGCGGGCACGCGCTCGTCGGAGAAGAAGATGTAGACGCGCACCTTCCCCTCCTGCACCGGCACGCGGAAGCTGGTGTTCGCGACGGGGCGGCCCGGGTCGCAGCGGATGGAGCGGTTCTCTCGCGTGAGCGTGAGCTGCCGGATGACGCCCTTCTCGGACATCGTGAAGAGCATGCAGTAGGGCAGCTGTCCCTCGACGGGGATGATCTCCATCGTCGCGGGGCCCGTGCGCTTCACCTGCGCGCGCGCCACCTTCGCGGGTGGCTTCGAGTCGTCGCAACCCACGACGCCCACGCCCAGCACCATCACCGTCAACAAGCCCGTCCAGCGCGTCATGTGTTCCTCCTCGGGAAGGTGGAATGGCCGACACGCCGAGCCTACCCCGGCCCCACGCCTTTCCGTCCTGTCCGCTTTTCGTGGACGCCCGCGGGGCCGCCGAGTGCACGGTCGTGCACATGGCTTCCTGCGTCATCCGGGCCCGGACCTACTCCGGGCGTTGGTAGACGATGACCTGCGGCGTTTCGTCCAGGTACAGCCCGGTGACGGGCGTGCGCGTGCCGAAGGCCTGCCACGTGAGGTACTCGTGCTCGCGGAACTCCTGGTGGTACTGGTACGCGACGATGTCCGCGTCGGACGGGCTGTTCACCGGCCGCACGTCCGGACGCAGCATGCCGTTGCGCTGGTAGTCGCGGAACGAGAAGCCGTTGACCTCGTGCAGGTAGACGCGCGCGCCCGGCTTCGCGTGTTCGTTGATCCACGGCAGCACGCCGGTGACGTGGCTGGACCAGAACTGCCGCTGCATCCCCAGCGTCGCCGCGCCCGGCAGCCCGCCCGCCAGCTCCGAGTACGCCGCCGTGCCGTACGGGAACACCCGCACCAGCCCCAGCAGCGCGGGCACCATGAGCAGCGCGAACACCGGCACCGTCACCGCCAGCGGTGACACCGACGGCCGCCGCGCCTTCAGCACCTCCCACAGCGCGAAGCACCCGCGCGCCACCGCGGCGCCCGCGAGGATGCCCAGGAAGGGCATGGACGGGAACCAGTGCTTCACGCCGCCGAAGTGCGGCACCTGCGGGTGGCTGATGATGAGGATGGACGTCACCGCGTTGACGCCCACCAGCGCCTCCGACGCGGTGGGCATCCGCACCTGGTCGCGCGTGCGCTCACTCAGGCTGAGCAGCGCGCGGCCCACGAGCGCCACGAAGCCCGTCACCATGGGCGCGAAGAGGCTGGTGGGCACCGTCAGCGCCGTCTTCACCACCACGTAGCTGAGCGGGAAGGGCGGCCCGCGCATCAACGTGCCCAGGTAGAACCAGGCGTAGTGGTTGTGCGTCGCGTGGAAGGCCAGGTACCACGCCGTGCGGTCCACCGGCGCGTGCCAGAGGTAGGGCCAGTGCAGATAGAAGATGACCGGGCCCAGCACCGCCATGGCCGCCAGCGGCACCAGCGCCCGTGTCACCGGCAGGCTGACGCGCCGCGAATCCCTCAGCAGCACCGCGCAGCCCACCGCGAGCCCCACGAAGAACAGCGTGTGCGGGCTCAGCAGCAGGAACTTCTTCTGGAACCCCGCGGGCCCGCCCAGGAACACCACCAGCAGGCCGTACAGCACCGCCACCGCGACGAAGAGCCCCACGAAGCGGAAGAGCCGCACGCGGGCCTCGGGGTTGCCTTCGCTCGCCCGCCACGCGCGCCACAGCGCGAACGGCGACAGCACGAACGGCATGAACAGGGCGTTGTGCTTCGTGGCGATGGCCAGGCCGAACGCCACGCCGCACGCGACGCCCCAGCGGGTGCTCTCCAGCGCGCGCCAGAAGCAGTACACGACGAGCAGCCACATCGCGGCCACCGGCATGTCGAAGCACGCCAGCTCCGCGTTGAAGTACTGGCGGGGCACCAGCAGGAAGGAGAGGGCGGCGAACCACCCCGCGGTGCGGCCGTACAGCGCGCTGCCCAAAAGGAAGCACAGCGCGGGCACCAGCGCCGCCATCGCGAACGCGGGCAGCCGGTAGGCCGTCGCGTCGCGCAGCACGCCCAGCGTGTCGTGGAAGAGCAGGTGGCTCAACCCGAACAGCGTCTTCATCAGCGCCGGGTGCTCGTGGTTGTAGTCCCACAAGCGCACGATGGCGCTGTCCGTGAACGCCTGCGCGGGCGAGCGCAAGAGCAGCCGGAACCACTGCGAATAGCCCTCCGCCGCGGCGAAGTAGACACTCTCGTCGCGCGTGAAGCCCACGGCCGCTTCCGTGCTCCACAGCGCCGCGAAGGCCAGCACCCACAGCGCCAGCGCCGTGAGCTTCTCCTCGCGCGTGGCGGGGCGTCCGGTCATCTCGAACGTCACCGGAGCCGTCATGGCTTCACCCCCACCGCGGGCTCCAGCGCCATCACGTCCAGGCACACCTGCCGCGACTCCGCGTTGTCCGCCTGCACCCAGACCTTCACCGTGCGCGGCGGCCCGGGCGGCAGCACCACCTCCGCCTTCTGCACGCCCTCGCGGCCCGGGGGAATGGGCACGTCCAACAGCCGCTCGCCCGTGGCCGCGTCATCCACGCCCAGGTACGAGGTGGACAGGCGCGGGTCCTTGGAGTGCGCGAACTCGAAGATGATGCCGCCCTCCAGCCGCAGGCCCATGCCGGACGGCACGTTGGCGAACTCCGCCACCAGCCGCTGCGGCCCTCCCGGCGCGTGCATCCACAGGCAGCGCCGGGGTTCGTAGAGGATCTCGTGCCACTCCGGCGCCACGTACAGGTGCGGTGGGCCGGGGCAGCGGTGCACCTTGCCGTCGAAGGGGCAGTCCCGGCGCGAGCCGTCCGGCTGCTCCAGGTACACACGCGCCGCGCTCGCGGACTCGCTCGCCACCCAGTGGCGCGGGCGGTAGCGGCCGTTCTCATAGAGGCGCAGCGACAGCGGGCCCAGGCGCGACTCGGGGCCCAGCGCCTTGCGGCCGGGGAGGAAGGCCGCTTCGAACGCGCCCACGTCGGAGCGGGGCAGCTCCGGCTGGCCCAGCACCCAGATGCGCGGGTGCGCGCTCAGGTCCGCGCGGTCCGACTCCAGCCACCCGTACACGGGCACGGCAGGAGGCACGAAGAGGCGGGCGCGCTCGGTCCACCAGGGGAACAGCAGCACCGCGTCCCCGGGGCGCGCGTCGCGGGCCAGCACGTCCGCCACGGCGCGCTCGTCCGCGTCCGTGGGCAGCCGGCCCGGAAGCCTCAGCTGGAAGGCGAGGCACCCGAGCGCGACGAGCAACAGGGCCCCCAGCTCCACCAGGGGCAGGGCGCGCAGGGCCTTAGGACTTGGCAAGACGGATCTTCTGCTCGCTCTTTTCGCGGCAGAAGGTGCAGAAGATGTGGTCGCCCTGATTGAAGGACGGCGTCCAGGGCGGATACATCGCGCAGCGCGGATCCAGGCAGTGGTGCAGCTCCCAGAGCGTGCCCAGCTGGTGCAGCGCGTGCCGCGCGATGGGCTTGAAGTCCTTCTCCAGGTCCTTGAACGGCGCGATGGAGAGGATTGCCCGGTCCTTGCCGTACCTGGCGAAGCCCGACGTGGGCGCCTTGCCGCTGGGCAGGTCGCGGTCCTTCAGCTTGCGCGAGGTGAGCAGCAGCACCTTGTCGTCCTTGTAGGCCCGGATGCCCTTCACCTCATCGAGCAGCTTCTCCGCGTCCAGGGGCTCGGACATGCCCGCGGGGACCTCCGCGGAGCCGCTGTGCTCGCTGCCCACGCCGAAGGCCGTGTAGAGCGTGCGGTTGAACTTGGCGAGCTGCTTGTCGTCGAAGGGGTCCAGCGTCACGACGCGAATCACGGGGCGTCACCTCGGCGGGGAGGCCCTCGCGGCGTGCCGGGCGCGCGCTTGAACGCGCGACGCGGGCGGCCGGGAGGGCCGTGGGGTTCACTCGTCCTCGGGCGGCTTCGCCTTGGGAGGACGGCCACGCTTCTTGGGCGCGGCGGGCTCCGCGGGCGCGGCGCCTTCGGGCGGCCTGGCCTTGGGCGGACGGCCGCGCTTCTTCGGAGCGGCGGGTTCGGCACCCTCCGCCACCTCGGGCTTCGGCTTGGGCGGACGGCCGCGCTTCTTGGGGGCGGCGGCTTCCGCGCCCTCGGCCGGCTTGGCCTTGGGCGGACGGCCGCGCTTCTTGGGAGCGTCCTCGCCCCCCTCTTCGCCGCCTTCCTCCTCGCCGCCCTCTTCCTCGGAGGACTCCTCGTCGGACTCGGCCTGCGGCTCCTCGTCCGAGGGCAGGTCCAGCTCTCCGCCCTCCAGACCCATCAGGTCGCCGTCCAGGTCCATGTCGTCCTCGTCGCCACCGGGCCGCGCGAACTCCGCGGCGGTGCGCTTGGGACGCTCCTTCCCGGGCGGGAAGAGGACGATGTCGATGGAGTCCTCGGCGTTGGCCTCGGCGGTGCCCAGCGCGGCGGCGACCTCCGAGACCAGCAGGTGCCGGGCGTTGTCGTAGAGCTCGCGCTCCTTGGTGGGCAGCGGGCGCAGCTCGCTGAGGACCTGGAGGCCCTTGACGACCTCCGCCAGCCCCAGGATGCCGCCCTGGGTCATGCGGTCCAGGTTGGTGCGCGCGCGCTGCTTCCAATCCAGGTCGGCCTTGTCGCTGTCCGAGCGGAGGAACGCGTAGATCTCCTCCACGTCGGCCGGACTGGCCACCTTGCGCACGCCGATGGAGAGGATCTTCCCTTGCGGCACCATCACGACCGCGCCGTCTTCCTCCCGGCGCATGGTGACGAAGGTGAGGCTCTGGCCCGCAACCTCCTTCACGTCGATGGCGGCGACGCGGCAGACCCCCTGGTTGGGGTAGACGACCCGGTCTCCAACCTGGAGCTGGAGTGCAGCGGACCCTTCTGGCATGGCCCCCTCGTGGGCGGGTGTGATGAGCACCGAAGCGAGCGCCGGTCGTAGCACCGTGCCCCGCCGGATGCCACGAGATTACCGGGGAAGCATTGTCAGCCGGTTGGCACTGCGCTGCGCTTCCAACAGCTTGGCCATGACCTCGTGCGCCTGCGAGTCCAGGACCGCGTCGATTTGGGCGTCGGTCGGCCCCTCGTCCGCCGTGCTTCCGGGCCGAGCGTCCACGCGGGTGGAAAGTCCCACCGTCGCCATCACCGCGATCCCCAGGGCCAGCACTGCCAGCAGCTTCTTCATGAGCGTCCTCCGTGGCGGCCCAGGGTAGGGGCGGCGCCCGGATGATCAATTTTTCGGCTACAGGCTGGCGGTGTCCTGTAGCGGCCCGTCGCGCGCGCTACTGGTGCAGCGGCGCCACCGGCGTGACCTCCAGCGTGAGGCCGCCGGAGTTGTCGCGGACGTCGTCATCCGGGAACGCGAGCCGCAGCCAGCTCGCGCCGCGCATCACCGTGGGCTGGTTGACCTCCAGCACCTCCAGCGTGCCCGGGGCCACGGCCGGGGACGGCCCCGCGCCATGCAACGCGAGCACTCCGCCCACCTCTCCACCGCCAAAGCCGCGCGTGCGCGCCGGCTCCCCGGCCGAGCGCACGACGACGCGGTACGTGGTGGACGGATCCAGCTCCCGGAGCGTGAAGCCGTCGTGGGGGGACAGCGAGACGGCGTGCCGGCGCGCGTCCAGGAGCAGGGTGGTGATGGCGCCGCTCGCCTGTTCGCGCACGTGCACCTGGAGCGCGCCGCGGTTGTCGTCGGGGCGGTCGTCCCAGAGGAACACGTAGAGGACGGAGGCGTCGCGCACCAGCACCTCGTCCGTGCCCACCAGGCCGAAGCTGTCGCGCGCGGCCAGCGCCGTGCCGCCCTCCAGGAAGTACACGGCCTGGGCCACCGGCAGCGGTCCACCCACCGACACGCGGCCCTCCACGCGCAGGCCGTAGGTGCGGGACGGATCCAACCGCATGCGCGCCGCCTGGGACGAGGGCACGCGCAGGGCATGCGCGACCGCGCTGAGCGCGAACGGGCCTCCAGAGGAATAGCGGGCGATGGCTGCGGGCGCGTCGTTCGGACCCGCGCGGGGCAGGGCCCGCGCGGCGACCGCCTGCTTCGGCGAGAGCCGCGCGTGGACCGCCAGCGTGGTGCCGCGCTCGGCGTGCACGCGCTGGCTGAAGGGCACCATGCCCGGCAGCAGCACCTCCAGCACGTGGTCGCGGTCCGACGGAAGCTGGGTGATGAGCGTGGGCGTCGTCGCCGCCAGCGTCCGGCCGTCCACGCGGATGGTGGCGCCCGGAGGCGAGGAGCTGAGCTCCACCGCGAACGTGTTGGATCCGCCCATGACCAGGCCCAGCCACGTGGCCACGAGCGCCGCCACCACCACCGGCGCGCCGCGCACCGCCCAGCCTCGCAGGGAGCGGTGCCACGCGGGCCTCGGCTCTGGAGGCATCGCCTGCGGGGGCAGGGGCTGCGTCGTCAAATCGCCTCGGGGCTCGCCGGGCTCACCCCGGGGCTCGGAGACGTGGCGGGGCACCTCCGGCGGCGTGTCGATGGGCGGCGGTTCGGCGACGCCGCTCCAGCGGCCCACCCGTGCGACGAACTCGCGCGGCAGCTGCACCGGGCGGCCGGCCTCCACGAGCTCCGGCTCGAAGAGGTAGCCCATGAAGTGGCCCAGGTCGCTGGTGGACACGTCCGGCGCGGTGACGTGGAGCTGGCGCGCCAGCGCCTCCGCGAAGGCCTGCGCGGTGGGGTAGCGCTGCTCCGGGCTCGTGGCCATCGCGGTGAGCAGGATGCGCTCCAGCGCGGCCGGGATGTTCGGCGTCCACTCGCGCGGGCGGGGGAAGTCGCCCTGGGAAATCTTGCGCAGCACGTCCTGGAGCGAGCCCTCGAAGGGGCGCCGTCCGCAGAGCATCTCGTAGAGGACCGTGCCCGCGGCGAACACGTCCGTGCGCGCGTCCAGCGCCTCGCCGCGCGCCTGCTCCGGCGCGAAGTAGACGTACTTGCCCTTCGCGGGGTCCACCTTCGTGTCGGAGCGCCCGGCGAGCCGCGCCCGCGCGATGCCGAAGTCCACCAGCTTCACCTGCCCCTCGAAGGAGAGGAGCACGTTCTGCGGGCTCACGTCCCGGTGGACGATGTGCAGCGGGCGGCCGTTGTCATCCAGCCGCGTGTGCGCGTACGCCAGCCCCCGCAGCATGTCGATGGCCACCAGCACCGCCAGGGGCGGCGGCAGCGCGGGCAGCCCCTTCTCCCGCGCGCGGCGCATCACGCGCGAGAGCGGATGGCCGTCCACCCACTCCATGGCGAGGAAGTACTCGCCCTCCACCTCGCCGAAGTCGAAGATCTGCGCGATGTTGCCGTGCGACAGCCCCAGCGCGATGCGCGCCTCGTTGATGAACATGGACACGAACGCGCTGTCGTCCGCGTAGCCCGGGAGGATCTTCTTGATGACCACTGGCTTCGTCACGCCCGCCACCGCCGTCATCCGGGCGCGGTAGATCTCCGCCATGCCGCCCGTCGCGATGCGCTCGAGCAGCTTGTACTTGCCGAACTGGAAGCCGGCGGAAGGCGGCACGTTCGAATCGGCTCCGGTGGAGGGGAGTCCTTCGCAAAAACCGCGAGAAGCTATCATGAGGCCATTCAGACGCTCCGGGTGGAATATTCCGCTACGCTCGCCAGCCTGTTCCCGTAACCCTGCATTCTTCCTCCTGGTGTGGAGCAGCCTCACATGGTGTGGCTGCCGGGAGTCCCCGCCCGCCGAACCGGTACGCACGGTATCTCCGGAGCCAGCACTCCGCGTGGATCCGGCGCCCCCTCCACCGGCTCCCGTGGACGCGGGCACCTGGGCGGATGCGACCGTCACGCCCGTGTCCGCGCCCGCCTGGGGAGAGCCCCTTCCGGAGGACCTCCTCCGGCTGGAGCTGTCGGGAGAGCAGGTGCGCCTGGGCTCGGAGACCTTCACCCCGGCCCGGGCCCCGGACGCGGCCAGGCTCGCGGAGCGGGTGCGGGGCCGGGACGTGCTCGTCGCCGTGGAGGACGCGGACACGTTCCTCGCGCAGGTGTCGGACGCGTTGGCCGTGCTTCGCGCGCGGGCGGCGGAGGTGTGGCTCCGGCACCCGGACGCGCCGGTGGCCTACCGCCTGGTGCTGCGCGACGAGCAGGGCTTCCGGGCGTGGCTGGACGAGGTGGCGCCCGGCAAGCTGCGCATCATCCAGCGCGCGGACGGCTTCGAGCTGAGCACCAGCGTGGGCAAGCTGCCGGGGCCGGACCGCAACGGCCCGTCCGTGCCGGTGCGCGGCGGGCGTCAGGACATCGCGACGCTGCGGCGGGAGCTGGCCCGGCTGAAGACGCGCTTCACCACGTCGGACGACCTGTGCCTCGTGCCCTCGTTCGGCACGGAGGTGGTGCAGGTGGCGCGGGCGCTCGGCGGCACGTACGTCGCGCCGGAGGAGGCGCTCTTCGACACGCTCTGCCTCGTGTACCCCACGCCCCGGTCCGCACCGGACGCGGGTTCACCGTAGGCAAGGGGCCACGAAGCCTCCCGCCTGGCGGGCGGGCACGCACCCGGGGTGCAGTCCCACGTCGCATTGAGGCGGTGGGGGCTCGCCGCTACTACCCCCAGAGGTCCGCGCGCCCTAATGTGCCGCGCGCCTTTTCCCCTGAAGGCTTCGGAGGGCAATGCTCCCTCCCCGGAGGTCGTCGATGGTCGCCGCAACCGAGCCCGCTTCCCGTCCCCAGGATGTTCTCGCCGGGGGCACCTTCCTCTTCCAGGAGGTGGGCTCCACCCGCATCCTCACGCCGGAGGGGTTCTCCGAGGAGCAGCGGCTCTTCTTCAAGACGGCGCTCCAGTTCTGCCGGGAGCAGGTGCTGCCCCAGGCCGCGCGCATCGAGGGCAAGGACAACGCGCTCTTGCGCGACCTCCTGCGCCGCGCGGGCGAGCTGGGCCTCCTGAGCGTGGACATCGCGGAGACCTACGGCGGCACGGGCCTGGACAAGACGACGTCGCTGCTGCTCGCGGAGGCCATGAGCCTCCTGGGCTCCTGGTCGGTGACGTCCAGCGCGCACACCGGCATCGGGTCGCTGCCCATCGTGTGGTTCGGCAACGAGGCGCAGAAGGCGAAGTATCTGCCGAAGCTGGCCACGGGTGAGTGGGTGGCGGCGTACGCGCTGACGGAGCAGGGCAGCGGCAGCGACGCGCGCGGGGCGAAGACGAAGGCGGTGAAGTCCCAGGACGGCAAGCACTACGTCCTCAACGGCTCCAAGCTCTACATCACCAACGCGGCCTTCGCGGACGTGTTCGTCGTCTTCGCGCAGGTGGACGGCGACAAGTTCACCGGCTTCATCGTGGAGAAGGACACCCCGGGCCTCACCGTGGGCCCGGAGGAGCACAAGATGGGCATCCGCGGCTCGTCCACGTGCCCGCTCTACTTCGAGGATGCGCTCGTCCCCGTGGAGAACCTGCTGGGAGAGCTGGGCAAGGGCCACCGCATCGCCTTCAACATCCTCAACTACGGCCGCCTGAAGCTGGGCGCGGGCGTCATCGGGGGCATGAAGCTGCAACTGCAGAGCGCGCTGAAGTTCGCGCAGGAGCGCAAGCAGTTCAAGGCGCCCATCGCCACGTTCCCGCTCATCCGCGAGAAGCTCGCGCGCATGGCCACGCTCGTCTACGCGGTGGAGAGCATGACGTACCGCACGGCGGGGCTGGTGGACGGGCGGCTCGCGTCCAAGGAGCGCTCGGACGCGGACTACGACGCGCACGTCATCGCCGCGATGGAGGAGTTCGCCACCGAGGCCTCCATCATGAAGGTCTTCGGCTCGGAGGCACTCGGCTTCCTCGTGGACGACGCGGTGCAGGTGCACGGCGGCGCCGGCTACATCGAGGAGTACCCGGTGGAGCGCGCCTACCGCGACGCGCGCATCAACCGCATCTTCGAGGGCACCAACGAAATCAACCGGATGCTGATCACCGGCATGCTGCTCAAGCGCGCCGTGAAGGGCGACCTGCCGCTGTTCGCGCAGGCGCGCTCCGTGGCGGAGGAGCTGGGCCGCGGCGAGCGTCCCCGCGCGGGCCGCCACGACGCGCTCGCCAACGAGGAGATCGCCGCCGAGTGCGCCAAGCACCTGGCCATCCACGGCATGCGCCTGGCCGCGGAGACCTTCGGCACGGAGCTGGACAAGCACCAGGAGGTCATGGCCGCGCTGGCGGACGTGGTGATGGACGCGTACGCGCTGGACTCCATGGTGACGCGCACCCGTCAGGGCGCCACCAGCGGGGTGCTGGACCCGGTGCGCGTGGCGCTGGTGCGGCTGTACGCGATGGAGTCCACCACCCGCGCCTTCGAGCGCACCCGCCGCGCGCTCTGCGCCACGCTCAAGGGTGACG
This sequence comes from Corallococcus sp. CA049B, assembly GCF_003611685.1. Lineage (NCBI taxonomy): Bacteria > Pseudomonadati > Myxococcota > Myxococcia > Myxococcales > Myxococcaceae > Corallococcus > Corallococcus sp. CA049B. Next base: position 33,642 of record NZ_RAWC01000022.1, read on the forward strand.
CGCTCTCGCTGGAGCTCAAGCGCCTGGCCGCGCTGGACGCCTTCTCGCCGTACGACCCGGCGGAGCTGCGCGAGACCATCGTCGCGGGCCTGGAAGAGGCCGGCGGCTACCCGTACAACCCGCTGTAATGGCGGAAGCGCGCGGGTGCCCTGGACGCGGCGTCAGGGCATCCGCGACACGGCATCCAGGCCGAAGCTGACCCGGGCCCGCCAGGGCGCGGGCGGCAGGTGCTCCAGCGCCATCAGGTCCTCCAGCCGCTGGAGCATGTCCGGCCGCAGCCGGCCGAACGTCGCGCCGAAGCCCGGCGTCACCGCCTGCGCCACGCCCTTGCGCGGCACGGACGACGTCCACGCCACCTCGCCGTGGAGCAGGAGCGGCCCCTCCGTCATGTCCATCTCCATGAAGAAGGGCGTGCCCACCTGCACCTCGCGGGGCAGGGCGGGGGCGTCCACCTCCAGGCCCACGCCGCCGCGGGAGATGTCGCGCACGTAGAAGAACGGCGCCCGGGGGTCGCTCTCCCTCGCGCGCAGGTGCAGCGGCAGGCGCGGGAAGCGGCGCAGGCCGTTCTGCTCCTCCTGGGCGAAGATGAACTGGAGCACCGCGTCCAGCGCGCTGCGATCCTCCGCGCCGTCGTAGCGCACGGTGAGCATGAAGCGCTCGCCGGGGCGCGGCTCCACCTTGACGACCTCGCCCAGCACCTCCACCGGCCGCGGCATGCCGCCCGCGTGCAGCTCGAAGGTGAAGCGGGTGCCCAGCGGCAGGGCCCTGCGCGTCTCCAGGGTGACGCCGCCCTGACCCACGCTGCGGGTGTACTCGCCGACCAGCGACTGCGGCGTTTTGTAGGCCACCTTCAGTCGAACGTTCGTGTTCACGCGCCCGCCAGTCTCAGCCTGGGAGCGAAAGAACTCAAGTTTACCCCATCCTCAAAGGTAGGCCGTCCGGCATGTGCCCTGGGGGATGTCCGGCGCCGGGCGCGCGGTGTTCCAGCCTGTTGCGCGCTTTCTTGACCCCCCTGGGGGGGGCGCGTATGTATGCCGGCCGCAGAGGGGTAAGAAGTGGGAAGGAGTGGTGGTCCGTCCCGTGTCGGGCTGAAAAGGTGGATCGTCCCGCGTGTTCCGAGGCGTCTATGAGCACCAGATCGACGCGAAGGGGCGCACCAGCCTCCCGGCGAAGCTCCGGGAGACGTTGGTGGGCGCCTACGACGAGCGGCTCATCGTCACCACGGCCCTGGACCCCTGCCTCCACGCCTACCCGGTGCGGGAGTGGGAGGCGTTGGAAACCGCGCTCGCCCGGCGCAACCCCATGGAGCCGGGGGTCAAGACGTTGATGCGGCTGTACGTGGCCAGCGCGCAGGAGTGCCCGCTGGACAAGCTGGGACGGTTGCTGATTCCCCCGTCGCTCAGGGCGTACGCGAAGTTGGAGAAGGAAGTGGTGTGGGCGGGGATGGTGAAGGTGATTGAGCTTTGGAGCCAGGAAGGCTGGGCGAAGGCGCAGGAGGACGCGCGCCAGGAAGCCACCTCCCCGGACGTGTTGCGGGTGCTGGGCGAGCTGCGCCAGCCGTAGCCAGGAAGTCGACAGCTTCAGGTTTCGCGAAGAGAAGGGTGGGCAGGCGCATGGACCAGGTGCAGGAGGTTCGTCGGAACAGGGCGGTGGTGGCGGCGTCCGAGCGCGTGGAGACGCTGATGCTGGAGGGCGAGCTGGAGGAGGCGGACCTGCTCAAGCTGTGCGAGGACCTGATGCACCGGCTGCACCGGGGCACCCGTCAGGTCGTCCTGGACTTCGCGGACGTGTCGCACCTGAACTACCGCGGCGTGCGCCCGCTGATGGCCCGCACGGACGCGTTCCGCCGCGCCGGTGGGGACGTGAAGCTGTCCGGGCTGTCGCCGTACCTGGCCGCCATCTTCCGCGCGGCCGGCGCCCATGACGCCTTCGAGCTGTACCCGCACATGAACGATGCCCGGGCCGCCTTCCAGCTCGCGCGCGCTCCCTTCGTCTGACCCCGCACCCCAAGGCCCCTCCCGTGGACTTCCAGCACCAGACCGTCCTGCTCCACGAGACGGTGGAGCTGCTGAACCCGGCGGAGGGCAAGGTCATCCTCGACGGCACGCTCGGCGGCGGAGGCCACACGCAGGCGCTGCTCGCCCGGGGCGCCACGGTGGTGGGCGTGGACCGGGACCCCGTGGCGCTCGCCGCGGCCACCGCCCGCATGGGCGGCAACGCGCGCTTCCAGGCCCGGCAGGGCAACTTCGCGGACCTGCCCCATGTGGCGCACGACCTGCTGCCCGTGGACGGCGTGCTGGTGGACCTGGGCGTGTCCTCGCCCCAGCTGGACGTGGCCGAGCGCGGCTTCTCCTTCATGAAGGACGGCCCGCTGGACATGCGCATGGGGGACAGCGGCATCACCGCCGCCCAGCTCATCGCCGAAACGGACGAGCGCGACCTGGCGAGGCTGCTCAAGGACTACGGCGAAGAGCCCTTCGCGCGGCCCATCGCGCGGGAGCTGAAGAAGGCGCTGCCCCAGCGCACGCTGGAGGCCGTGGAGGTGGTGAAGCGCGCCGTGCCCCGCAAGGCGTGGCCGGACCGCATCAACGTCGCCACCCGCACCTTCCAGGCGCTGCGCATGGCGGTGAACGGGGAGCTGGAGGCGCTGGACGCGCTGCTCGCCGCGCTGCCCTCGCTGCTGAAGGTGGGGGGCCGCGCCGCGGTCATCTCCTTCCACTCCCTGGAGGACCGGAAGGTGAAGGAAGCCTTCCGCGCCCTGGTGGGCGGGTGCACCTGTCCGCCGGGCTTCCCGGTGTGCGTGTGCAACAGCCAGGGTGACTTCGCCCTCGTGTCCAAGAAGGCCGTCGCGGCTTCCGAAGCGGAAGTCGAGGCCAACCCCCGCTCTCGCAGCGCGCACCTGCGCGCGGTGGAGAAAATCCGATGAGCAAGGCCCTCTCGCGTCCCTCCGTGTCCGTGGCCGGCGTGCTGATGCACCTCTTGCCCGCCGTCATGCTCTTCACCCTGTTCGCGGCCGTGGGCATCCTCCACGTCACGAGCCGCGTGCTGGTGGTGGACATGGGCTACCGCCTGTCCAACGCGGAGGGCGAGAGCCGCTCGCTCACCCGGGAGAACGACCGGCTCAAGCTGGAGCTGGCCACGCTCAAGGCGCCGGGCCGGTTGGAGCGCGTGGCCCGTGAGCAGCTGGGCATGGCCATGCCCAAGGGCGGCGCGGTGGTGTCCATCGCCGACGAGCGCGTGAAGGGCTCCGGCACCGCGCAGGCCCGTTCGGCGGCCCCGGCCGTCCGCGTGGCGGAGCGGGGGACCGGGCGGTGAGGGATCTCAAGAGCGCTCGGATTCCGGAGTCGAACACGAAGGGGCTCAGGCTGCGGGTCCAGCTCTTGTTCGGGCTGTTCCTCGCGCTCCTGGGCACGGCGTTCGGCCGCGCGGTCTACCTCCAGGTCTTCCAGCAGGAGAAGCTGCGCGGCCTGGCGCAGGACCAGTACGTCCGGCAGATCGACATCCCGGCCCGGCGCGGTGACATCTACGACCGGCGCGGCACGCCGCTCGCGCAGAGCGTGGAGGTGGACTCCATCTGGGTGGATCCGTCCATGCTCCCCGACGTGCCGCAGGCGGCCCGTCAGCTCGCCCGCGCCGTGCACCTGGACAGCAAGGACCTGGTCGCGCGCCTGTCGCGCGCCAGGCGCTTCGCGTGGGTGAAGCGCCAGGCGAAGCCCCAGGAGGTGGAGGCGGTGAAGGCGCTGGGCCTGCCGGGCCTGGGCTTCACCAAGGAGCCCAAGCGCTTCTATCCCCAGCGTGAACTGGGCGCGCACATCGTCGGCATGGTGGGCACCGACGGGCACGGCCTGGAGGGCCTGGAGCTGGCCTTCGAGGACGAGCTGTCCGGGCAGAACTCGCGCACCTCCGGCTTCCGGGACGCCAAGGGCCGCAAGCTGATGGTCCAGGGCGCCATGGATCCGCTGGAGCGCCAGGGTGCCACCGTGACGCTCACGCTGGACCGGCACCTCCAGTACGTCGCGGAGAAGGCGCTGGCCAAGGCCGTGGACGACGCCAAGGCGACGGCGGGCATGGCGGTGGTGCTGGACCCGCGCACGGGGGAGATTCTCGCGCTGGCCAACAACCCGCGCTTCAACCCCAACACGCCGGAAGACGGCGTGAAGAACGCCATCCGCAACCGCGCCGCGCTGGATTCCTTCGAGCCCGGCTCCACGATGAAGGCCTTCGTGGTGGCCGCCGCGCTGGAGGAGAAGGTCATCACCCCGGACCAGCTGTTCTTCTGTGAGAACGGCTCCCTGCGCATCGGCCGTCACACCATCCGGGACACCCACCCGCACGGCTGGCTCAACGCGCAGGGCATCCTCCAGGTGTCCTCCAACATCTGCGCCGCGAAGATCGCCGACGCCCTGGGCCGCGAGAAGTTCGTCGCCGGCTACCACGCCTTCGGCTTCGCGGAGCGCACCGGCCTGGCGCTCACCGGCGAGAGCCGCGGCGTCATCCCGTTTCCGAAATCGGACATCTCCCTGGCCACCCAGTCCTTCGGCCAGGGCATGACCTCCACCGCCGTCCAGCTGGCGGCGGCCTACGGGGCGCTGGCCAACGACGGCGTGCTGATGCGCCCGTACCTGGTCTCCAAGGTGGTGGACCCGGACGGCGTGGTGCTGCTGGAGAACCAGCCCACGGAGCTGCGCCGGGTCGTTTCCCAGAGGGTGGCGCGCCAGGTCGTGGGCATGCTCGAGAGCGTGGTAGTCAAGGGAGGGACCGCGCCCAAGGCCGCCATGGACGACTACCGGGTGGCCGGAAAGACGGGCACGGCGCAGAAGGCGGACCCCGTGGCACGGGGGTATTCCGACAAACGCATCGCGTCGTTCGCGGGCATGGTGCCAGCCGAGGCCCCGCGCGCCGTGATTCTCGTGGTGGTGGACGAACCCAAGACAGACGTATACGGGGGGAACGTGGCTGCCCCTGCCTTCAAGGAAATCGCTACCGCCGCCATGGCCCACCTGGCCGTGCCCCCGTCCCGGACGGTGGCACCCGCCGAGGTGGCCGCGGCCGCTACGCCCGTGGTGCCCCCTCCGGCACCGAAGGCGCTGGCGAAGGCCGTGCCCGTCCGGGCCGGCCTGGAGGATGCGGTGACCGAGACCCCGGAGCCCGGCACGGTGCGTGTGCCGGACGTCCAGGGACAGGCAGGACGCGAAGCCGTGGTGAAGCTGCTCGCCGCGGCGTTGGAGCCACAGCTGCAAGGAAGTGGACGAGTCGTATCTCAGACCCCCCCCGCCGGTGCGCTGGTGGAGAAGGGGGCCCGGGTGACGCTGGAAATGGCGGCACGGCAATGAGGCCGTGTCCTTTCCAGGCCCCGCAAGCAATGCGTGTGAAGGGGAAGAGATGAAGCTGACGGATGTCCTCGCAGGGTGTGGAGCCGAGCAGACCTCGGGCGGCCGTTCCGCGGTCGACGTCACGGGAGTGACGCAGGATTCGCGGCGCGTGAAGCCGGGGGATCTCTTCATTGCCGTGCCGGGCCTGAAGGAAGACGGGGCCCAGTTCATTGGTGAGGCTGTGTCGCGCGGCGCCGTGGCCGTCGTGTCGGAGAAGCAGGGCCAGTCGTCGCAGGTGCCGTTCTTCAAGGTGAGCAGCGCGCGCAAGGCGCTGGCCCTCATCGCGGCCAACTTCCACGGCCGCCCCGCGGACAAGCTGACGCTCCTGGGCGTCACCGGCACCAACGGGAAGACGACCACCACGTACCTCCTGGAGGCCATCCTCGCCACGGCCGCCATGTACACCGGCTCTCCGGCGCCGGGCGTCATCGGCACGCTGGGCTACAAGTTCGGCGGCAAGACGACGGAGCTGGCCAACACCACCCCGGACCCGCTGGAGCTGCACCGCATCTTCCGCGAGATGGTGGACGCGGGCGTGGAGACGGTGGTGATGGAGGTCTCCAGCCACGCGCTCGCGCAGGAGCGCGTGCACGGGCTCACCTTCAAGGCCGCGGGCTTCAGCAACCTGTCCCGCGACCACCTGGACTACCACAAGGACCTGGAGGAGTACTTCCAGGTGAAGCGCAAGCTCTTCCTGGAGAACCTGGCCGCCTCCGGCACCGCGGTCGTGAACGGCGACGACACCTTCGCCAGCCGCGTCTACACGGAGCTGCGCAACCAGAAGCGCATGGCGTGGAAGTTCAGCCGCACGGGCGCGGGGGAGATCTCCGCCGCGGACGCCGCCTATTCGCTCAAGGGCATCGAGGCCACCCTGAAGACGCCCGCGGGCGACATCAAGGTGAAGAGCAAGCTGCTGGGGCCCCACAACCTGGAGAACATCATGCTCGCCGCCGGCATCGCGCTGGGCGCGGGCATCAGCCGCTCGGACGTGAAGAGCGGCATCGAGCTCGTCACGGGCGTGGCTGGCCGCATGGACCGCGCGGAGAACCACCGCGGCGGCCCGGCGCCCGCCGTGCTGGTGGACTACGCGCACACGGATGACGCGCTCAAGCGCTCCATCGAAGCGGCGCGCGCGCTGGCCAAGGGCCGCGTCATCGTCGTCTTCGGCTGCGGCGGCGACCGCGACAAGGGCAAGCGCCCGCTGATGGGCACGGTGGCCGCCGAGGGCGCGGACCTGGTGATGGTGACCAGCGACAACCCGCGCACGGAGGACCCGGAGACCATCATCTCCGAGGTGACGCCGGGCCTGGAGAAGGGCGGCCTGCGCCGCATCTCCGAGGGCAAGGCGAAGAACGGGGAGAAGGGCTACCTGGTGGACGCGGACCGCCGCGCCGCCATCGAGCAGGTCATCAACCTGGCCAAGGACGACGACGTCGTCCTCATCGCCGGCAAGGGCCACGAGACCTACCAGACGGTGGGCACCGAGAAGCTCAAGTTCGACGACCGCGAGGTCGCCGCGCGCGCGCTGGCCAACCGCATCCCGGGCTGAACCTGCTCAAGGCCACACCCCCCCTCCATGGCCGTTCGATTCTCCGATGACGAGGTGGTGCAGGCGACGGGTGCGACCCGGCGCGGGGAGCCCGTGGAAGCGGGCTTCCCCGCGGTCTGCACCGACACGCGGTCGCTCACCCCCGGGTGCCTCTTCGTGGCGCTGCAGGGTGAGCGCTTCGACGCCCACGACTTCGTGGACGGTGCCCAGCGCCAGGGAGCGGCCGGGGCGGTGGTGAAGCGGGGGAGGGCGCTGCCGGCCCTGCCCCCGGGCTTCGCCCTGTACGAAGTGGAGGACACCCTGGCCGCGCTCGGCGGCCTGGGCGCGCTGCACCGCCGCCGCTTCCGCATCCCGGTGGCGGCGGTGGGGGGCTCCAACGGGAAGACGACCACCAAGGAGATGGTGGGCGCCATCCTGGCCACGCGCGGCCCCGCGCTGAAGACTGAGGGCAACTTCAACAACGAGGTGGGCGTCCCGCTCACGCTCTTCCGGCTGGAGCCGTCCCACGTGGCGGCCGTCATCGAAGTGGGGATGAACCAGCCGGGCGAAATCGAAAGGCTCACCCGCAAGGTGCAGCCGGACGCCGGGGTCATCACCGTCGTCCAGCCGGAGCACCTGGAGGGGCTGGGCAGCCTGGAGGGCGTGGCGGAGGCGGAAGGAGAGATGTTCCGCGAGCTCTTGCCCCAGGCCACCGCCGTCGTGAACCTGGACGACGCGCTCATCGTGCGCCAGGCCGCGCGCAGCGGCGCGAAGCACCTGACGTTCGGCCGGGCGGAAGGGGCGGACGTGCGCCTCACGGCGGTCCACACGCTGGGCCGCGACGGCATGGTGGCCACCGTGCGCTACCAGGGGAAGGACTGGCCGGTGCGCCTGCACTTCGTGGGGCCGCACAACGCGCAGAACGCGACGGCGGCGTTCGCGACGGCGCTGGCCCTGGGCTACTCCCCCGAGGAGTGCGTCAAGGGCCTGGAGTCCGCGCGGCCGTACGCGCGCAGGCTCAACATCGTGGATGGCAGGCACGGCATCACGGTGGTGGACGACTGCTACAACGCCAACCCTGCCTCCATGGAGGCCGCGCTCGTCACGCTGGGCACGCTGGTGCCGGAAGGCGGCCGGGCGGTGGCGGTGCTGGGCGACATGCTGGAGCTGGGCGCGGGCGAGGCGGAGGAGCATGCCCGGCTGGGTGAGCTCGTCGCGCGGCACGCGAAGCTGGTCGCGTTCTTCGGCCCCCGCTCGTCGGGCGGTCTGGGCAGCGCGGACATGGGAGATTCCGCCGCCCATTTCACCGAAGTGGAGCCATTGGTGGCGTGGTTGACGCCCCGGCTTCAGCCCGGTGACGTGGTGCTGGTGAAGGCCAGTCGCGGCATGCGATTGGAGCGCGTGGTGGCGGCCCTCACGGGCGCGGCCCCCCCCGGAGGGAGTCACTAGTGCTGTACCTTCTGTACGAGCTCATCCAGAACACCGAGGCCGGGCGCGTCCTCAACTTCCTGCGCTACCCGACCTTCCGCATCATCGCCGCGGGCGTCTTCGCCCTGCTCCTGGGGATGCTCATCGGTCCACGCCTCATCGCGCGGCTGCGCCTGAAGCAGCACGGGCAGAGCAACGTGCGCGAGGACACGCCGGACTCACATCAGAAGAAGAAGGGCACGCCCACCATGGGTGGCGCGCTCATCCTCATCTGCATCGCGGCGGGCACGCTCCTGTTCGCGGACCTGAAGTCCCGCGGCGTCTGGGTGATGATCCTCCTCACCTTCGGCTACGGCTTCATCGGCTTCCTGGACGACTGGCTCAAGCTGTCCAAGCGCAACTCCAAGGGCCTGGCCGGGCGCAAGAAGATGGCGCTGCAGACGCTCTTCTTCCTCATCGCCATCTTCGGCCTGATGTGCACGTGGACGAAGGCGGACGGCTCCTTCGGGCCCACGCTGCTCATAGACACGCGGCTCACGCTGCCCTTCGTTCCGTCCCATTGGTTCAACCCGGACCTGGGCTGGTTCTACGTCGTCTTCGCGTGGATCGTCATCGTGGGCACGTCCAACGCGGTGAACCTCACGGACGGCCTGGACGGCCTGGCCATCGTGCCCACCATCGTGTCGGCGGTGACCTTCTGCGTGCTCTGCTACGTGGCGGGCACCACGCTGCACATCGCGGACACGGAGACGGTGAACGGCGTCGCGAAGCTCACGGCCACGCCGCTCTACCGCTACCTGGGCATCCTCCAGGTGCCGGGCGGCGCGGAGCTGGCCGTCTTCTGCGCGAGCATCGTGGGCGCGGGCATCTCCTTCCTCTGGTTCAACACCTACCCGGCGTCCGTGTTCATGGGCGACATCGGCTCGCTGGCCCTGGGCGGCGCGCTGGGCGGGCTGGCCGTGTTCTCCAAGAACGAAGTCGTGTCCGCCATCATCCACGGCATCTTCTTCGCGGAGGCGCTCTCCGTGATGATCCAGGTGGCGTCCTTCAAGATGACGGGCCGGCGCGTCTTCAAGATGGCCCCGGTGCACCACCACTTCGAGCTCAAGGGCATGGCCGAGCCGAAGATCATCGTGCGTTTCTGGATTGTCGCCATCCTCTGTGGTGGCGTGGCCCTGCTGTCCCTGAAACTGCGCTAGTCGCTTTGCCCCCATCGAGGTCGGCCCGCCCCATGAATCCCTCGCTGTCCGGTCGGAAGGTCGCGGTGTTCGGGCTGGCCAAGAGCGGCGTCGCGGCGCTGCGGCTGCTGGTCCAGCACGGCGCGCAGGTGACGGCGCTGGACGCGCGCTCCGAGGACGCGCTCGGCGACGTCGCGAAGGAGCTGCACGCGAAGGGCGTGACGCTCGTCACGGGCGCCACGCCCCCGGGGCTGCTCACCCGCCAGGACCTGGTGGTGGTGAGCCCGGGCGTGCCGCTGTCCCTGCCGGAGCTGGAGGCCGCGCGCACGTCGGGCGTTCCGGTGTGGGGCGAAATCGAGCTGGCGGGCCGCCTCCTCACGGGCACGCGCTTGCTGGGCATCACCGGCACCAACGGCAAGAGCACCACCACGGCGCTCACCGGCGAGCTGTACGCGAAGGCGGGCCTGCGCACCTTCGTGGGCGGCAACCTGGGGCGCCCGCTGGCGGAGGCCGCCATGTCCCCCGGGGACTGGGACGCGCTGGTGGTGGAGCTGTCCAGCTTCCAACTGGAGGGCATCCACCAGCTCAAGCCCACGGGCGCGGCCATCCTCAACCTCACGCCGGACCACCTGGACCGCTACGCCAGCCACGCCGTGTACGGCGAGGCCAAGGCGCGCATCTTCATGAACCAGGATGGCGGCAGCGACTTCGCCGTGGTGAACGCGGACGACGCGGCGGTGATGGGGCTGGCGGCCTCCGCGCGCGCGCCCGTGTACGGCTTCAGCCTCACGGGCCGCCCGGTGGTGGATGCGCCGAAGCTGGCGGGGCTGGCCATTGCCCGGCCCGGCGGCTTCGAGCTGGAGTTCGCGGGCGAGTCCTACACGCTCACCAATCGCTCGCTCCGGGGCTCGCACAACGCGCAGAACGCGATGGCGGCGGCGCTGCTGGCCCGGCTGGGCGGCGTGGCGAAGGACGCGGTGCAGGCGGGGCTGGACAGCTACCCGGGCCTGGCGCACCGGCTGGAGAGCGTGCGCGTGCTGGACGGCGTGGAGTGGGTGAACGACTCCAAGGCCACCAACGTGGACTCCGTGCTGGTGGCGCTCAAGGCGTTCGCCGGGGACGTGTGGCTCATCGCGGGCGGCAAGGGCAAGGGCGCGCCGTACGCGCCCATGGTGGAGGCGGGGCAGGGCAAGGTGAAGGGCGTGCTCACCATTGGCCAGGACGCGGACGCGCTGGCGCGGGCGTACGCGAACGACGCGCCGGTGCACGCGTGCGGAAATCTGGCCCAGGCGGTGGCGAAGGCGCGTGAGGTGGCGAGGGCGGGGGACACGGTCCTCTTGTCCCCGGCGTGCGCGTCGTACGACCAGTTCAAGAACTTCGAGGACCGGGGCGACACGTTCAAGCGCCTCGTCGGGGCGCTCTGACCGTGATGAAGACCTCTCCTCCGGCCGCCCCCGTGCGGTTCGATCCGATTCTGCTGTGCGCGGTGCTGGCGCTGGTGGCGCTGGGCCTGGTGATGACGTACTCGGCCAGCGCCGTGCTCGCGCAGGACAAGCTGGGCGACAGCCTCTACTTCCTCAAGCGCCAGCTGTCCGCCGCGGGCCTGGGCCTCGTGGCCATGGCGGTGGGCATGAAGCTGGGGTGGCGGAAGCTGGCGCGGCTGGCGTACCCGCTGTTGCTCATCGCCATCGTGCTGCTCATCGCCGTAGCCATCCCCGGCATCGGCACCACGGCGGGCGGCGCGCGGCGGTGGATCCGCCTGCCGGGCTTCAGCCTCCAGCCGGCGGAGCTCGCCAAGTTCGCGTGGGTCGTCTACCTGTCCTATTCGCTGGCGAAGAAGCGGGAGAAGGTGGCCACGTTCTCCATTGGCTTCCTGCCGCACCTGGCCCTGTGCGGCATCCTGGTGTTCCTGTGCATGCTCCAGCCGGACTTCGGCAGCAGCGTGCTGCTGGTGTTCATGCTCTTCGTGCTGCTGTTCGCGGCGGGCACGAAGCTGTCGTACCTGGTGGGCTCCATCCTGCTCGCGCTGCCGCTGGCCTTCGTCGCCATCGCGACCAGCCCCTACCGCATGAAGCGCATCCTCGCGTTCCTGGACCCGTGGGCCCACCGGCACGACGTGGGCTACCAGGTGGCGGAGTCGCTGATGTCCATCGGCTCTGGCGGCATCACCGGCCTGGGGCTGGGGGACGGCCGGCAGAAGCTGTTCTTCCTGCCGGAGGCGCACACGGACTTCATCTTCTCCATCCTCGGTGAGGAGCTGGGGCTCATCGGCGTGGGGCTCCTGGTGGTGCTGTACGCCATCGTCCTGTGGCGCGGCATCCGCGCGGCGCTGGCGGCGGGGGAGACGTTCGGCACGTACCTGGGCCTGGGCATCAGCTCCATCATCGCGTTCCAGGCCACGGTGAACATGTGCGTGGCCATGGGCCTGTTGCCCACGAAGGGCCTGACGCTGCCGTTCGTGTCCTACGGCGGCACGTCGCTGGTGGTGCTGATGGGCTCCGCGGGCATTCTCTTGTCGCTCAGCGCGAACACGCAGGGCGCGACGCGGCCGGTGCGCACGGGCACCACGGACCTGCGGGAGGTGACGGCGTGAAGGTGCTCATCGCGGGCGGCGGCACCGGGGGCCATCTGTTCCCGGGCATCGCGCTGGCGGAGGAGGTCGTGACCCGCCACCCGAACAACGAGGTCGTCTTCGTTGGGACGGAGAAGGGGCTGGAAGCGCGCGTGGTGCCCAAGGAGGGCTACCCGCTGGAGCTGGTGAAGGTGCAGGGGCTCAAGGGCAAGGGGCTCCTCGGCCTCCTCAAGGGGCTCATCGCGCTGCCTCTGGCGTTCCTCGCGTCGTTCCGCATCCTGTCGCGCCACAAGCCGGACGTGGTGGTGGGCGTGGGCGGCTATGCGAGTGGGCCCGTGGTGCTGGCCGCGTGGCTGATGGGCATCCCCACCGCCATCCAGGAGCAGAACGCGCTGCCCGGGCTCACCAACAAGGTGCTGGGCCGCATCGTGAAGGTCGTCTTCACCTCCTTCGAGGAAGCGCGCAACCACTTCCCGGAAGCCAAGGTGCAGATGATTGGCAACCCCATCCGCAAGAAGCTGATGGACAACTACCTGCGCAGCAGCTCCGCGCACGAGAAGTTCTCCGTCCTCATCTTCGGCGGCAGCCTGGGCGCGCGCGGCCTCAACAACCGCGTGCTGGAGGCGCTGGACTCGCTGGGCGACGTGAAGGGCCAGCTCGACATCGTCCACCAGACGGGGAAGCTGGACCTGGAGAGCGTGAAGAAGGGCTACGCGGACAAGGGCTTCGCGGACGTGGCGCAGGTGGTGGAGTTCATCGACGACATGTCCTCCGCCTACGCGAAGGCGGACCTGGTCATCTGCCGCGCGGGCGCCACGTCGCTGGCGGAGCTGACGGTGTGCAAGAAGGCCAGCATCCTGGTGCCCTTCCCGCACGCCACGGACAACCACCAGGAGGTGAACGCCCGCGCGCTGGTGGACGTGGGCGCGGCCATCATGTTCCGCGAGTCGGAGCTCACCGGGCAGAAGCTGGCGGAAACGCTGCGCGGCCTGATGACGGACCCGGCGAAGCTCAAGCAGATGGCGAAGAAGGCGGGCATCCTGGGCCGCCCCGCCGCCGCGAAGGAGCTGGCGGACGTGTGCGTGGACCTCACGACCCAGGCCTGGGGCCCGGGCGGACGCGACCGTGGACAGAAGGACGTGAAGAAGGCACCCGGGAGCAAGGCATGAGCAGCAAGACCGTCAGCAACAAGCCCGGCAGCCTCTTCAAGACGCGCCACGCGGCGCACGTGCACTTCGTGGGCGTGGGCGGCATCGGCATGAGCGGCATCGCGGAGGTGTTGCTCAACCTGGGCTACCGGGTCTCCGGTTCGGACCTGCGCGAGAGCGACATCACCCGCCGCCTGGCGAAGCTGGGCGCCACGCTCTACGAGGGCCACAAGGCGTCCAACCTGGTGCACGCGGACGTGGTGGTCATCTCCTCCGCGGTGCGCAAGGACAACCCGGAGGTGGTGACGGCGCGCCAGCGCAAGATTCCCGTCATCCCTCGCGCGGAGATGCTCGCGGAGCTGATGCGCCTGAAGTACGCGGTCGCCGTCGCCGGCAGCCACGGCAAGACGACGACGACGTCCATGGTGGCCACGGTGCTGTCCGCGGCGGGCCTGGACCCCACGGCGGTGGTGGGCGGCAAGGTGAACGTGCTCGACTCCAACGCCAAGCTGGGCAAGAGCGAGCTGATGGTGGTGGAGGCGGACGAGTCCGACGGCAGCTTCCTCAAGCTGCACCCGTCCATCGCGGTCGTCACCAACATCGACCCGGAGCACATGGACCACTACGGCGACCTGGAGACGCTCCAGTCCGCCTTCGTGGAGTTCTGCAACCGCGTCCCCTTCTACGGACTCAACGTGCTGTGCCTGGACAACCCCAACGTCCAGGCGCTGCTGCCGCGCATCGAGAAGCGCTTCGTCACCTACGGCAGCTCGCACATGGCGGACTACCGGCTGGAGGGCATCTCGCTGGACGGCTTCACCACCACCTTCCGCGCCTTCCGCCGCGAGGAGGACCTGGGCGAGTTCCGCGTGCGCATGGTGGGCGCGCACAACGCCTTCAACGCGCTGGCGGTGGTGGCCATCGCGGAGGAGATGGACATCCCGCTGGAGACGGTGCGCTCCGCGCTGGCGGAGTTCGGCGGCGTGCAGCGCCGCTTCACCGTGCGCGGCGAGGTGGGCGGCATCACCGTGGTGGACGACTACGGGCACCACCCCACGGAGGTGATGGCCACGCTGTCCGGCGCGCGCCGCGCCTTCGGCCGCCGGGTGGTGGCCGCCTTCCAGCCGCACCGCTACACGCGCACGCACGACCTGATGAAGGAGTTCGCCACCGCGTTCAACGACGCGGACGTGCTCTTCGTCACCAGCGTCTACGCGGCGGGCGAGGAGCCGATTCCCGGCGCCACCGGCGACGCGCTTGCGGAGGCCATCCGCGCGCACGGTCACCGCGACGTGACGTTCGTGGAGAAGCGCGCGGACGTGGCGAAGGCGCTCCACGAGCGCGTGCGCGAGGGCGACCTGGTGCTGACGCTGGGCGCGGGCGACATCACCCAGGTGGGCCCGGACCTGCTGAGCCTGATGGGCGCGGCGAAGGGCGGGTAGGGAATGCAGCCGGGCGAGGTGACACCGCTGGCGGCGCGCGTGGCGCGGCTGCCGGGCCTGGACGTCAAGCCGGGCGAGCCCCTGGCGCCGCTCATCAGCGTGCGCGTGGGCGGACCGGCGGAGGCGCTGGTGCGTCCGCGCTCACCGGACGCGCTGGTGGACCTCTTGCGCCTGGCCCGCGACGAGGGCCTCCCCGTGACGGTGCTGGGCGGCGGGGCCAACACGCTGGTGGGCGACGGCGGCGTGCCGGGGCTCACCGTGAAGCTGCCTCCGGATTTGTTCCCGGAGGCGCTGGACGTGGGCCCGGACGACGGCCGGGTGACGCTGGGCACGGGCGCGGCCATTGCGCGGCTCGTCAACGTGATGCGCGCGCAGGGCCTGGTGGGCGCGGAGTTCCTCGCGGGCATCCCCGGCACCCTGGGCGGCGCCGTCACCATGAACGCCGGCACCAAGAACGGCGAGTGCTTCCGCGTGGTGGAGGCGATTGAAGTCGCCACCGCGGACGGGGTGGGGTGGCTGACGAAAGCGCAGGTGCCCCACACCTACCGTCACGCCACGCTGCCCGCCGGAGGTATCGTCACCCGCGTGCGCTTCCATCTTCCCAAGGGCGATGTCGTGGCCAGCAAGGCGGCCATGGACGCGGACCTGGGCTACCGCAAGCGCACGCAGCCCTTGAGTCAGCCCAACTTCGGCAGCGTGTTCACCAACCCGCCGGGCGACCACGCCGGGCGGCTCATTGAACTCGTGGGCCTGAAGGGGCACACCCTGGGGCGCGCGCAGGTGTCCACCCTGCACGCGAACTGGATCGTCAACCTGGGCGGCGCGGCCGCTCGCGACGTGCGGGGCCTCATCACCCTGATGCAAGAGCGGGTGAAGGAAGCCTCCGGCGTCGTCATGCACCCCGAAGTCAAATTCGTCGGAGTCTTCCTGCCATGACCACCGGTCCCCGAGGCTTCACCCCCGCTGAGTTGAAGGCCAGGCGCGTCGGCGTGCTGTATGGCGGCCTCTCCAGCGAGCGCGAGGTGTCGCTGCGCACGGGCGCCGCGGTGTCGGGCGCCCTCAAGGGGCTGGGCTACGACGTGGTGGAGATCGACGTGGGCAAGGACCTGCCCGCGCGCCTCATCGCGGAGAAGGTGGACGTGGCGTGGCTCGCGCTGCACGGCCGCTTCGGCGAGGACGGCTGCATCCAGGGCCTCCTGGAGGCCATGTTCATCCCCTACACCGGCAGCGGCGTGATGGCCTCCGCCGTGGGCATGGACAAGGTGTACGCGAAGGAGATCTTCGTCGCGCGCGGCATCCCCACGCCGCCCTACCGCGCCTTCGACTCGGCGGAAGGAGCGCTCGCGGAGGCGGACCGGCTGCCGTTCCCCTTCCCGGTGGTGGTGAAGCCCAGCCGCGAGGGCAGCAGCGTGGGCGTGCACATCTGCAAGACGCGCGAGGAGTACACCGCCGCCGTCCAGGACGCCTCGAAGCACGCCGGCACGCTCCTGGTGGAGCAGTTCATCAAGGGCCGGGAAGTGCAGGGCGGGGTGCTGGACAACGAGGCCCTGGGCGTCATTGAAGTGAAGGCCGCCCGCGAGTTCTACGACTACGAAGCCAAGTACAAGGCCGGCAGCGGTACTCAGTATCTCTTCCCCGCGCCGCTGCCCCCGGACCTGTACGCGCGCGTCAACGAGGTCTCCCTGGGCGCCCACAAGGCGCTGGGGTGCTCCGGGGGGTCGCGCTCGGACGTCATCGTCACGGAGAGTGGCGACGTGTTCCTGCTGGAAATCAACACGCTGCCCGGAATGACGGCCTCCAGCCTCCTGCCCAAGATCGCGGCGGGGCGGGGCATCGACTTCCCGGCCCTCTGTGAGCGGCTGCTCCAGGGCGCTTCACTCAAGGCTTGAGCCGCTCCGCGTTCTTTCCTGGAGTTCCGGTCTCTTGCGGGGCCGGGGTGGTCCCCCCATGCCGCTACAGCGACGTGCCTGTAGCCAAAAACTGGCGTGGTTCGATGTCCGCACGCAGCATGCGCCTCCCTAGTCATGGCCTTCGGAAAATCCAAGAACCGCCGCCGCCTGGACGCCGCACCGCGCAATGACGCGGTGAAGGGCGCGGTCCGTTCGCACGGGCCGTCGGTGGCGAAGGCGCTGGGGCTGGCGGTGGCGACGGCGGGGCTCATCTGGGGCGGCATCGAGCTGCGCGCCTGGGCGGTGGTGTCGCCGCGCTTCGCGCTGGAGTCGGTGAACTTCACCGGCCTGGAGCGCGCGTCGCGCCCGGAGCTCCTGAAGCTGTCCGGGCTCACCGCGGGGCAGAACCTGTGGACGCTGGACCCGGCCGCGCTGGCGCGGTCCATGGGCCAGCACCCCTGGGTGCGCACGGTGGAGGTGACGCGGCGGTTTCCTCGCGGGGTGTCCGTGGAGGTGACGGAGCACGCGCCCGCGGCGCTGGCGGTGCTGGGCGACCTGTACGTGCTGGACGACGAGGGCGAGCCCTTCAAGCGCGTCACCCCGGGGGACGGGTTGGATTTGCCGCTCGTCACGGGCGTGGAGCGCGATGCGTACGTGGCGGACCCGGACGCGGTGCGTTCGAAGTTCCGCGAGGCGCTGGATGTAACCCGTGCTTATGCGCGGCTGTCGCCGGGGCGATCCGACCGGCTGTCCGAGGTGCGCCTGGAGAACACCGGGCTTGCGCTGGTGACGGCGACGGGGCAGGAGGTGCGCCTCGGTGCTGGCGATACGGAAGTCAAGCTCCAGCGGCTGGCGCGCGTTCGACGCGAGCTCAGTACAAGGGGGCTTGCAGCCGCGATCATTCGCCTGGATAACCGTGCCCGACCGGGTTGGGTGGCGGTGAGGCTTTCGAGTGGGTCCGACTCCGTGCGGAGCGGGGACTCGACGCAGTGAGGATGCTTCCTTCACGAAAGTGAGGGAGCCTGGGAGGAGTCATGGCGAAGCAGAAGTCGGGGGAGATCATCGTCGGCCTGGACATCGGCACGACGAAGATCTGCGCCATCGTCGGCGAGCTGACCGATAGCGGTATCGACATCATCGGTATCGGCACGCATCCGTCGAAGGGATTGCGCAAGGGCGTCGTGGTCAACATCGAGGCCACGGTGTCGTCCATCCGGCGCGCTGTGGAGGAGGCCGAGCTGATGGCCGGGGCGGAGATCTCCCACGTCTACACGGGGATCGCCGGCGGCCACATCAAGGGCTTCAACTCCCAGGGCATCGTCGCGGTGAAGGACAAGGAGGTCCGCGACGCGGACATCGCGCGCGTCATCGACGCGGCGAAGGCGGTGGCCATCCCCCTGGACCGGGAGGTCATCCACGTCCTGCCGCAGGAGTTCATCATCGACGACCAGGGCGGCATCAAGGAGCCCCTGGGCATGGCCGGCGTGCGCCTGGAGGCCAAGGTGCACATCGTCACGGGCGCCGTCTCCAGCGCGCAGAACATCGTCAAGTGCGCCAACCGCACCGGCCTGAACGTCTCCGACATCGTGCTCCAGCCGCTGGCCTCCGCCGAGGCGGTGCTGAGCGAGGACGAGAAGGAGCTGGGCGTGTGCCTCGTCGACATCGGCGGCGGCACCACGGACATCGCCATCTTCTCCGGCGGCTCCATCGTCCACACGGCCGTCATCGCCCTGGGCGGCAACAACCTGACGAGCGACATCGCCATCGGCCTGCGCACCCCCGCGCACGAGGCCGAGCGCATCAAGCAGAAGTACGGCTGCGCGCTCGCGTCCATGATCAACAAGGACGAGACGATTGAAGTGCCCAGCGTGGGCGGCCGTCAGCCGCGCGTCCTGGGCCGGCAGATTCTGTCGGAGATCCTGGAGCCGCGCGTGGAGGAGATCTTCCAGCTGGTGCACCGGGAGATCCAGAAGTGCGGTTACGAGGACCTGCTCGCGTCCGGCATCGTCATCACGGGTGGCAGCACGCTGCTCGCGGGCATGCCGGAGCTGGCGGAAGAGGTGCTGGGCCTGCCGGTGCGCCGGGGCATGCCGCGCGGCATTGGCGGCCTGGTGGACGTGGTGAAGAGCCCCATGTACGCCACGGGCGTGGGCCTCGTGGTCTACGGAGCCAAGCACATGGACCGCCGCATGTTCCGCATCCGCGAGGACGGCAACGTCTACAAGAAGGTGAAGGGCCGGATGCGCGAGTGGTTGGAAGAGATCTTCTAGGACGGTTTCCGGCGCCGCTGACGCGCTGAGCCAGGAGGCCCCTTCGGGGGCCTTTTCGCGTTTCTGGAGGCGCGTGTCCGGGAACTGGATTGACGTGTCAGAGGGGGACGCTGACGCGTCTGTCCAGGACGCGGAGTGTCTTCCAGATTCCGGAATCTGGATCCGGCTTCAGGACTCCCGCCGTAGGTACGGGCGGCCAGTCGTGCAAGTTCCAGGATTTGGACGGATTGGGAATTCGACAGAGGATGGCTTCCGGCTTGCTATGGGAGCCCGTGGCTCCCGGAACGGATTTCTCCATTCCTGGTGAGCCTCTGACCTTATGACTCCACAAAAGACTTCGCGGTTGCTGACGCCCCTCACGGGACTTCGCCGCTCGGCCGCAGGCCTGTTGGCCCTGCTGTGTGCCGTGCTGTTGGCGCCACCCGCCTACGCGGAACCTGACACCTTCGGCCTGGGCAATGGCCACAACGGTGCGCTGACGGTCGGCGCCGGCCAGACGCTGACCATCAACACCTACGCGCGACTGACGGAGCCCGCGAACGCCGGGCAGTCGTTCGTGGAGGTGACGGACACGACGGGCTTCGCCGCCGGCGACCTGGTGATGGTGTACCAGACCACCGGCTATGCGGGCCCGGTGACGTCCGGTAACCAGGGGCCGTTCGACTTCTCAGCAGACCCGGTGGGCCGCTGGCAGTTCGCGCGCGTGACGGCGCTGACGGGCACGCGCCTCACCTTCGGTTCGCCCCTCACGGTGCCGTTCCTGGGCGGCCCGGACGATGACGAGCTGGCCCGCCGCACCGCGGCCCAGGCCATCCGCGTGCCCGAGTACACGACGGTGACCGTCAGTGCGGGGGGCCGCATCGTCGCCAAGGGCTGGTCCAACGACGAGGACCAGATCGACAGCCTGGGCGGCATCGTGGTGTTCCTGGCCCAGGGCGCGGTCATCAATAACGGCACCATCTCCGCCAGTGGCGCGGGCTTCCGTGGCGCGACGTACTTCAACGGGGACGGCGACAACTGCACGGAGTTCGACGAGGTGTATCCGGGCGGAGCCATCAAGGGAGAAGGCGTGGTGCCGGGTCGCTTCAAGCTGCCGGCGGCGTACCCTGATGCCGAGGGCATCACGGGCCGGGGCAACATCCTCAACGCGGGCGGCGCCGGCATCTGCCACAACTCCGGCGGTGGCGGCGGCGGCAACGGCGGCCAGGGCGGTATCGGCGGCCGGACGTGGACGGGTGACACCGCCCCGGCGCGCCCGGTGGGCGGCCTGGGCGGCGCGAAGATGAACTTCCTGCCTCCGACGCGCGTGCTGTTCGGCGGCGGTGGCGGTTCGGGTCATGGCAACGACGGAGTGGGCGGTGGTGGCGGCAACGCGGGTGGTGCCGTGTTCATCCGCGGCGGTTCGCTCGCGGGCGCCGGTGTCATCAATGCGGACGGCGCGGCGGGCGGCGACTCGGATAATGACGCGGCGGGTGGCGGTGGCGCGGGCGGTACGTTGTCCCTGCGCTTCAATGGCAACCTGACCTGCAACCCCGGCAACATCTCCGCGAAGGGCGGCCGTGGCGGCATCAGCTCCGCGGACGAGCACGGGACGGGCGGAGGCGCGGGAGGCGGCAACATCTTCCTCCAGGGCGCGACCATCAACTGCAACACCGTGGCGGCCACGGAGACCTCGGGCGGTGCGCCGGGCACGCAGGCGCTCGCGGGCTCTATCTATGACGGCGCGACGTACGGCTCCGCGGCGGGCAATGTCGGCGTGGTCAACACGCTCACGTCCGCGCTGACCGTGCCCGCGGTTCCGGTGGTCACCACGCCGGCCAACGGCTCCACCACGTCCAACCAGACGCCCGTCATCAGCGGCACGGGCCCGGTGAACACGACCATCGTCGTCATCGTGGACAACGTGGAGATTGGCCGGACGACGTCGGATGCCCTGGGCAACTGGACCTTCACGCCCACGACCCAGCTCACCGTCGCGGCTCACACCGTGTACGCGTACGCGGAGGTCAACGGCCAGGCGAGCCCCAAGAGCAACACCAACACCTTCACCATCACCGCCGCGGCGACGCCGACGGTGGCCATCAGCACCCCGGCCAATGGCTCGACGACGAGCAACCCGAACGTGACGGTGACCGGCACGGCCGCGAACGCGACCAGTGTGACGGTGACCTTCCAGGGCACGAACTACCCCGCCACGCTGACCGGCGGTACCTGGACCGTGGCGCTCCCGGGCCCGCTGGCCAACGGCACGTACACCGTGACTGCGGTGTCCTCGAACGGCACGACCAGCAGCAGCACGGCCACCTCCAACTTCACGGTGGCGGGCCCGACAGTGGCCATCAGCACCCCGGCCAACGGCTCGACGGTGACGAACCCGAACGTGACGGTGACCGGCACGGCCGGGAACGCGACCAGCGTGACCGTCACCTTCCAGGGTACGAACTACCCCGCCACGCTGACCGGCAATAACTGGACGGTGGCGTTGCCCGGCCCGCTGGCCAACGGCACGTACACCGTGACCGCGGTGTCCTCGAACGGCACGACCAACAGCAGCACGGCCACCTCCAACTTCACGGTGGCGGGCCCGACAGTGGCCATCAGCACCCCGGCCAACGGCTCCACGACGAACAACCCCAACGTGACGGTGACCGGTACGGCTGCGAACGCCACGTCCGTGACCGTGACCTTCCAGGGCACGAACTATCCCGCAACGCTGACCGGCGGTAACTGGACCGTGGCGCTGCCGGGCCCACTGGCCAATGGCACGTACACCGTGACCGCGGTGTCTTCGAACGGCACGACCAACAGCACCCAGGCTTCCTCCACCTTCACGGTGAACGTGCCCGCGCCGACGGTAGCCATCAGCATCCCGGCCAACGGCTCGACGGTGACGAACCCCAACGTGACGGTGACGGGCACGGCCGCGAACGCGACCAGCGTGACGGTCACGTTCAACGGCACGAACTACCCTGCCACGCTGACCGGCGGTAACTGGACCGTGGCGCTGCCCGGCCCGCTGGCGGATGGCACGTACACCGTGACGGCTGTGTCCACGAACGCCCAGGGCACGAACAGCACCCAGGCCTCCTCCACCTTCACGGTGGACCAGACGCCTCCGACGGTGGCCATCATCACCCCGACGGACGGCTCGACGATCAACACCCCGAACGTGACGGTGACGGGCACGTCCGTGGGCGCGACGACCGTGACGCTGACCTTCGACAACGCGAGCTACGGCCCCATCACGGTCAACGGTGACGGCAGCTGGAGCTTCCCGCTGCCCGGCCCCCTGGCCGAGAACACGTACACTGTGACCGCGGTGGCCGTGGACGCGGCGGGCAACACCAGCACGCCGGACAGCTCCACCTTCACGGTGGACCTGACCGCGCCGACGGTGGAAATCAGCACTCCGGGCGACGGCGACGTCATCGGTACCAGCACGGTGACCGTCACCGGTACGGCCTCGGGCGCGACGTCCGTGACGCTGACCTACAACGGCACGGACTACGGCCCCATCCCCGTGGATGGCGCGGGCAACTGGAGCTACACGCTGCCCCTGGCCGTGCCGCCGGGCTCCCACACCGTGACCGCTGTGTCCGTGGACGCGGCGGGCAACGAGAGCACGCCGGACGAGTCCACCTTCACGGTGGACCTGACGGTCCCCACGGTCGCCATCTCCAATCCGCTGACCGGCAGCTCGCTGAACACCAGCACGGTGACGGTCACCGGCACGACGACCAACGCGACCTCCGTGACGCTCACGTTCGATGGCGCCAGCCATGGCCCCGTCACGGTCAATGGTGACGGCACCTGGAGCTACCCGCTGCCCGGCCCCCTGGCAGAGGGCACGTACACCGTGACCGCGGTGTCCGTGAATGGCGCGGGTACCACCAGCGCGACCGCGACCACCACCTTCACGGTGGACCTGACCGCGCCGACGGTGGAGATCAGCACTCCGGTGTCTGGCACGACGGTTGGCACCAGCACGGTGACGGTGACGGGTATCTCCACGGGCGCGACGTCCGTGACGCTGACCTACAACGGCACGAACTACGGCCCCATCCCCGTGGATGGCACGGGTAACTGGAGCTACCAGTTGCCGGTGTCCCTGCCGGAGGGCTCCATCACCGTGACCGCGGTGGCCGTGGACGCGGCGGGCAACACCAGCACGCCGGACAGCACCACCTTCACGGTCGACCTGACGGCGCCGGAAGTCGACATCACCGCGCCGGTGGACGGCACGACGGTGGCCTCCAACACGGTGTCCGTCACCGGTACCTCAGTGGGCGCCACCTCCGTGACGCTCACCTTCGAAGGCAATGACTACGGCCCCATCACGGTGGATGCTTCCGGCAACTGGAGCCAGGCGCTGCCCGGCCCGCTGGCGGATGGCACGTACACCGTGACCGCGGTGTCCACGGACGCGGCTGGCAACGAGAGCACGCCGGACAGCACCACCTTCACGGTGGACACGACCAGCCCGACGGTGGCCATCAGCACTCCGGCCAACAACTCCACGGTGGGCGCCAACGTCACGGTCACCGGCACGACCGCGGGCGGTGCGACCAGCGTGACCGTGTCCTTCCAGGGCACGGACTACGGCCCCATCGCGGTGGATGCCTCCGGTAGCTGGAGCCAGGCGCTGCCCGGCCCGCTGGCCAACGGCACGTACACGGTGACGGCGGTGGCGGTGGACGCGGTGGGCAACACCAGCACGACCGCGACCTCCACCTTCACGGTGAACACGGCCGCTCCGACGGTGGCCATCACCTCGCCGGTCAACGGCTCCACGGTGACGAACCCGAACGTGACGGTGACGGGCACCGCCGCGAACGCGACCAGCGTCACGGTCACGTTCAATGGCACCAACTATCCCGCAACGCTGACCGGCGGTAACTGGACCGTGGCGCTGCCGGGCCCGCTGGCGGACGGCACGTACACCGTCACGGCGGTGTCCACGAATGGCACCACCAACAGCACGACCGCGACCACCACCTTCACCGTCAACCAGTCGGGCACGGTGGATACGGACAACGACGGCCTGACGGACGAGGAGGAGGTCGCCGAGGGCACCGACCCGAACAACCCGGACACCGACGGCGACGGCATCCCCGACGGCATCGAGGTCAAGGTGGGCGGCACGGATCCGCTCGACGACGACTCGGATGACGACGGCATCCTCGACGGCAACGAGGACAAGGACCACGACGGCGTCGTCGACGCCGACGAGACCGACCCGAACAACCCGGACACCGACGGCGACGGCCTGACCGACGGCGTGGAGCTGGGCTTCACCGTGCCCGAGGGCGACGACACCGACCCGTCCAAGTTCGTGGCGGACAAGGACCCGTCCACGAAGACCAACCCGCTGGACGACGACTCGGATGACGACGGTCTCACCGACGGCAACGAGGACGCCAACCACGACGGCAAGGTGGACCCGACCGAGACGGATCCGAACAAGATCGACACGGATGGAGACGGCCTGACTGACGGCCTGGAGCTGGGCCTCACCCAGCCGCAGGGCACGGACACCGACCCGACGAAGTTCAAGGCGGACCAGGACCCCGACACCAAGACGAACCCGCTCGACCCTGACACCGACAAGGGCGGCGTGTTCGACGGCATCGAGGACTGGAACCACAACGGCCGCGTGGACGTGGAGGAGTCCGACCCGCTCAACCCGGCGGACGACCAGGACGCGGACGGCGACGGCATCGACAACGCCACGGAGCGGGAGAACGGGACGGATCCGTTCGACTCCGACACCGACGACGACGGCGTGCCGGACGGCCTCGACGGGCTGACCGACACGGACGGCGACGGCACCATCGACGCGCTCGACCCGGACAGCGACAACGACGGCATCAACGACGGCACGGAGATGGGCGTCACGGTGGAGACCGCTCCGCCGGGCACCGACACGTCGTCCCCGAACTTCAAGCCGGACGCGGACCCCTCGACGAAGACGGACCCGAAGAACCCGGACACGGACGGCGACGGCCTGAAGGACGGCGAAGAGGACGCCAACCACGACGGCCGCCGTGACGCCACGGAGACGGATCCGAACATGAAGGACACCGACCAGGGCGGCATCGACGACGGCACGGAGGTGAAGGGCGGCTCGGATCCGCTCGACGCCAACGATGACTTCCTGGTCGTGGGCCACGGCTGCAACACGGGCGGCTCCGGTTCGCTGGCGCCCTTCGCGCTGATGCTGCTGGCGCTGCCCCTGGTGGGCCGCCGCTTCCGCCGCGCCGGGGACCTCCTGGCGCGCGCGGGTGGGGCGGTCGCCGTGTTCGTCATGGCGCTGTTCGCGGGCTCTACCGCACACGCGCAGGCCACCGCCGTGTCGCAGGCCATCGACGTGCAGCAGTACAAGCCGGGCCCGGGCGTCGCGGACGTGCTCGCGGTGCACGGCGCGAAGGTGCAGCGGCACCTGGGGTGGAACGTGGGGCTGTCGGTCAACTACGCCGACAAGCCGCTCAACTTCTTCGACCCCCGCTCGGACACGTACGTCACCTCCGTGGTGAAGAGCCAGGTGGGCTTCGACCTGATGGGCGCCGTCGGCCTCTTCGACCGGTTCGAAATCGGCGTCGTGCTGCCCATCACCCTCCAGGGCTCGGAGAACTCGCCGGCCGTGGACTCCTCCTTCGCCAACGGGGTGAGCGGGGGCGGCATCGGCGACCTGCGCCTCATCCCGAAGGCGCGGCTCTTGGATGGCGACGACTACGGCGTGTCCGTGGTGCTGCCCATCTCGCTGCCCACGGGGGGGGCGTCGGACTT
The DNA here is from genome assembly GCF_003611685.1 of Corallococcus sp. CA049B. Taxonomy (NCBI): domain Bacteria; kingdom Pseudomonadati; phylum Myxococcota; class Myxococcia; order Myxococcales; family Myxococcaceae; genus Corallococcus; species Corallococcus sp. CA049B. The sequence goes on from NZ_RAWC01000022.1 coordinate 59,255, forward strand.
CCTCGGCGGGTCCGGCGTGTCCGTCAACCCGCGCGTGGTGGCGGAGTACGGCAAGCGCTTCCGCATCCTCGCCAACGTGGGCGTGGACCTCCGCAAGTCGGAGCAGCTGCGCAACCTGAACGTCGGCAGCGCGCTGGCGTACGGGGTGGGCGCGGAGGTTCCGCTGGGGGATTCGCCGCTGGCCGCCCAGGCCTCGCTGGTGGGCGCGATGGGCTTCAAGCAGCAGAACGAGGAGGAGCGTCCCCTGGAGCTGCTCGCGGCCCTGAAGTACCGCGCGCCGACTGGCCTCTCCGCGCAGGTGGGCGCGGGCCCGGGCCTCACCCACGGCTACGGCACGCCGACCTTCCGCGTGCTCGCGTCCGTGGCCTACACCGCCCCGGAGCGCGCCGCGGCGCCTCCGAAGCCCGTGTGCCCGGAAGGCCCCGAGGACTTCGACGGCTTCCAGGACCAGGACGGCTGCGCCGACCCGGACAACGACGGCGACGGCATCCTGGACACGGCCGACCAGTGCCCCAACGAGCCGGAGACCGTGAACGGCTTCGAGGACGCCGACGGCTGCCCGGACACGAAGCCCGTGCCGCCTCCGCCCGCGCCGGTGGACTCCGACGGCGACGGCCTGATGGACCCGGACGACAAGTGCCCCAACGCGCCCGAGGACAAGGACGGCTTCCAGGACGAGGACGGCTGCCCGGATCCGGACAACGACAAGGACGGCATTCCCGACGTCGCGGACAAGTGCCCGCTGGAGCCGGAGACCATCAACGGCGTGGATGACGAGGACGGCTGCCCGGACAAGGGCAAGGTGAAGGTGCTCGTCGAGGGCGAGCGCATCTTCATCCTGGAGAAGGTCTACTTCGCCACGAGCAAGGACGTCATCCTGCCGCGCTCGTTCCCCATCCTGAAGCAGGTGGCCGCAGTGCTGCGCGCCAACCCGCAGGTGGAGCTGCTGCGCATCGAGGGCCACACGGACAGCCAGGGCAACGACGCCGCCAACCTGGACCTGTCCAAGCGCCGCGCCGCCAGCGTGAAGACGTTCCTCGTCAACGAGGGCATCGCCGCGGAGCGCCTGGACTCCGAGGGCTTCGGTGAGTCGAAGCCGGTGGACACGAACAAGACGGCCGCGGGCCGTGAGAACAACCGCCGCGTGGAGTTCAACATCGTGAAGCTGGGCAAGGTGGAAGTGGAGAAGCCCGCCCCGTAGCGCTTCACTTCAGGAATGAAACACGGAAGGCCCGGTTCCCCCGAGGGAGCCGGGCCTTTTCGTCATCCGCGCCCCGTCCTGTCACGTCACGCGTGCGCGGAAGGCGCGCACAACTGGTCACGGCGAGTCAGCGGACGCGAGTCAAGAGGGTGTTTACATCCGCGCGATGTCCGCATGGCCGCTGATGCCATTCGCGTAAGTGGGCGTCAGGACTCGGTCGCGCAGCAGGGCGCTACAGGCTGGTAGCGGAATACTTGCCAAAGCGCCCGACTTCCTGATGATTGTCGAGGGTGGGTGTTTCCGCGGACGGCGCCGCGGTGCTTCCGCCACGAGGACGACATGGACCAGTTCGAGCAGAACAAGCAGGCCGCGAAGATTCGTGTCGTGGGCGCGGGCGGGGCGGGCTGCAACGCGGTCAACACGATGATTCTGTCGAAGCTGGATCGCGTCGACTTCATCGCCGCCAACACCGATGTCCAGGCGCTCGCCGCGAGCAAGGCGCCCACCCGGCTGCAGCTGGGCCAGGCGCTCACCAAGGGCCTGGGCGCCGGCGCCAACCCGGAGATGGGCCGCGAGGCCGCCCTGGAGTCGCGCGATCAGATCGCCGCGGTGCTGGAAGGCGCCGACATGGTCTTCGTCACCGCGGGCATGGGCGGTGGCACCGGCACGGGCGCCGCGCCCATCATCGCGGACATCGCCAAGAGCCTGGGCTGCCTCACGGTGGGCGTCGTCACCAAGCCCTTCCTCTTCGAAGGCAACAAGCGCCGCAAGCAGGCCGAGCAGGGCATCGTGGAGCTCAAGGCCGCGGTGGACACGCTCATCACCATCCCCAACCAGCGCCTGCTGTCGCTCTCCAACGAGCCCATGCCGCTCCTGGAGACCTTCAAGCGCGCCGACGAGGTCCTGCTCAACGCCGTGCAGGGCATCAGCGACCTCATCCAGTACCACGGCTACATCAACGTGGACTTCGCGGATGTGAAGACCATCATGAGTGACAAGGGCCTGGCGCTCATGGGCACGGGCCACGCCTGTGGTGACCGCCGCGCCATCACCGCCATGCAGCAGGCCATCTCCAGCCCGCTGCTGGAGGACGTCTCCATCGACGGCGCCACCGGCCTGCTCATCAACATCACCGGCGGCCGCGACATGACCCTTCAGGAGGTCAACGAGGCGCTGACGCTGGTGCACGACTCGGCGGACGGCGAGGCGGAGATCATCTTCGGGTCGCTCATCGACGAGCAGATCCAGGACGAGGTGAAGATCACCATCATCGCCACGGGCTTCGTGCACCGGGACGCGCCCAAGGTTCGCTCCATGCCGCAGGTGGTGCAGGTGCCGCTGGTGGGCCGTCCCTCCACGCCGCCGTCCGTGCTGTCCTCGACGCGTGAGGAGGTGGCCAGCCTGGTGCCCGCGAAGAGCGCGCCCCGTCCGGCCATGTCCACGGTGGAGGCGCCCAAGTCGTCCATGCAGAGCGCGCGCACGGCCGTGGTGAAGGACGCGGCGCTGCCCCTGGACGAGGATCAGTTCGACATCCCCACGTTCCTGCGCCGCCAGGGCCAGACGGAGCTGCCGTAGTCAGGCAGCGGGGACGCTAACCGCGGGGGAGGCGGGCGACGCTCGCCGTGCCCCTGCCGGTGAGGCGGTCGCATTTGGTGAACAGTCCGTCCACCTCGTCGTAGAGCGCGTCGATGCGCTCCGACGCGCTAGGGGCGGGCAGCAGCCCGTCGCCGGACAGCTCCTCCAGGCGGGTGCCTGCGCGCTGCAAGAGCTGCAGCGCCTTGAGCAGGGAGCGGCCCTGCTGCGTGCCGTCGGGCGTGAAGAGGGTGCCGCCCTCGTAGAGCGTCACCAGATTGGCGCGGGTGTCCTGCTGCCGCTGGTTGAGCCGGTTCCGGTACAAGTCCAGACGGCGGGCGCGACGGGCACCATGCAGGTCCACGACGCTGTGCGTTCCTGTCGACGGGGGATTCACGTCGGGCAAGGTACGCCAGGCCCTCGCAAGCCCGCAAATTTACGGGACTGTACGGACCTGTTGCGCGACTGCCCGGACGCTTGTCAGTCAAGGGGGTGGGGGTTAGTTTGGCCGCCCTTCGTCACGCCAGGGTGCCTGCCATGTTCCAGAAGCTGCTCATCGCCAACCGGGGTGAAATCGCGCGTCGCATCGGGGCGGTGGCCCGGGGCATGGGCGTGAAGACGGTGGCGGTGCACTCGGACGCGGACGTGAACCTGCCCTTCGTGAAGGAGGCGGACGAGGCCGTGAGAATCGGCCCCGCGCCCGCGAAGGACAGCTACCTGAGCATCCCCGCCATCCTGGAGGCCGCGAAGAAGACGGGCGCCCAGGCGGTGCACCCGGGCTACGGCTTCCTGTCGGAGAACGGCGAGTTCGCCCAGGCGTGCGCGGACGCGGGGCTGACCTTCGTGGGCCCGCCGCCGGAGGCCATGGCGCGGATGAAGGACAAGAGCCAGGCGCGCAAGCTGGTGTCCGCCGCGGGCGTGCCGGTGGTGCCCGGCAGTGACGGCGTGCTGCCGGACGTGCAGAGCGCCCTGGAGGCCGCGGAGCGCATCGGCTACCCGGTGCTGTGCAAGGCCGCCAGCGGCGGTGGCGGCATTGGCATGGCGGCGGCGAAGGACCCCGCGGAGCTGGAGAAGGTGTACCGCCAGTGCACGGACCGCGCGAAGGCCGCCTTCGGCCGCGAGGGCGTGTACCTGGAGCGCTACTTCCCGGCGCCCCGCCACATCGAGGTCCAGATATTGGGCGACACCCACGGCCACCTCATCCACGGCCTGGAGCGCGAGTGCTCCATCCAGCGCCGGCACCAGAAGGTGGTGGAGGAGGCCCCGTCGGTGCTGTTCGCCAACGGACGGAACCCAGGCCTGGCGGAAGAGCTCTTCACGGCGGCCGTCAAGGCGGCGAAGGCCTTCGGCTACGCCAACGCGGGCACGGTGGAGTTCCTGTACTCCGACGGGCAGGTGTACTTCATCGAGATGAACGCCCGGCTCCAGGTGGAGCACCCGGTGACGGAGCTGACCACGGGCCTGGACCTCATCGGCTGGCAGCTGCGCATCGCCGCGGGCGAGAAGCTCACCGTGAAGCAGGAGGACGTGAAGCGCAAAGGCGCCGCGCTGGAGTTCCGCATCTACGCGGAGGACCCGGTGAAGTACTTCCCGTCCCCCGGCCCGCTGAAGGTGTTCCAGCCCCCCACGGGCGAGGGCGTGCGCCTGGACTCCGGCTACGCGGAAGGGGACGTGGTGACGCCGAACTACGACCCGATGATCGCCAAGCTCATCATCAGCGGCGCCACGCGCGACGAGGCCATCGCCCGCGCGGTGAAGGCCCTGGAGTCCTTCCGCATCGAAGGCATCAAGACGAACATCCCGCTCCACCTTCGCATCCTGAAGGACCCGGCCTTCGCGGCCGGTGAGCTGGACACGCACTTCCTGGATCATCACGCGAAGCCTTAAAAGTTTTCCCCCGAGGAGGGACGGTTCATGGCGGACGTTGCGGCGCACATCACGGGCACGGTGTGGAAGATCGAGGTGAAGGTGGGTGACAAGGTGGATGCCGGCACCACGCTCGTCATCCTCGAGTCCATGAAGATGGAGATGCCCGTGGAGGCCGAAGAGGGCGGCACGGTGAAGGAGATCCGCTGCAAGGAAGCGCAGGCGGTCAACGAGGGTGACGTCCTCGTGGTGCTCGAGTAGCCGCGGGCTTCACCGGATGGAGCCCACGCTGGAGGTGGAGGATCGCGAGGGCGGTGTCCGGGTGCTCACCGTCTCCAACCCGTCGCGGCGCAACGCGCTGGATGACGCGTTGCTGGCCCGGCTGGACGCGGCGCTGGAGCCGGCCGCCCACGTGCGCGCGCTGCTGGTGCGCGGCCAGGGCGGGCACTTCTGCGCGGGCTATGACTTGACGCACCTGGGGCCGCCGGGCGCGGACGGGCGGCTGCCGGATGACCCGCTGGTGGCGTGCCTGCTGAAGCTGGAGCGGCACCCGGCGCCGTCGGTGGCGCTGGTGCAGGGCGGCGCGGTGGGCGCGGGCTTCGACCTGGCGGCCTCCTGCGACTTCCGCGTGGGCGCTTCCGGCGCGTTCTTCCTCATGCCTCCAGCCCGGCTGGGCATCGTGTACTCGCCGGAGGGGCTGGCGCGGGCGGTGCGGCTGGTGGGGTTGTCGCGCGCCAAGCAGCTGTTCCTCACCGCGCGGCGGCTGCCGGCGGCGGAGGCGCTCGCGTGGGGCCTGCTGGATGAGTGCCCCGAGGACGCGGAAGCGCGCGCGCTGGCGCTGTGCGCGACGCTGGCCGCGGGGGCGCCGAAGGCGGTGTCGGGGATGAAGGAGGCGTTCGGGCTGCTGGCGCGCTCCGGGCTGTCCCCGGAGGACGTCGCGCACCTGCGTCAGGTGCGCGGCGAGGCGTTTGGCAGCGACGACGCGAAGGAGGGGCGCGCGGCCTTCCTGGAGAAGCGCGCGCCCCGTTTCAACGGCCGCTAGGTGTCGCCGAACAGCTCGCCCATGCGCAGCTGCAGCGCGGAGGCGATCTTGTAGAGCGACGAGATGGACGCGGAGGACTCCGCGCGTTCAATCTGGGACAGCAGGGACACGGACAATCCGGTGCGGCGGGCCAGCTGCTTGAGCGTGAGCTCCTGCGTCTTGCGCGCGTCGCGGATGGTGCGGCCGATGGCGCGGTGCAGGTCGGCTTCCGGGTCCTGGGACAGGCCCTTCTTCTGCAGCGCGTTGCGCACGGCGGCCGTGAACTGCTCCGGCTCCATGGGCTTCTTCACATAGTCGGACGCCTGCGCCTTGAGCGACGCGACGGCCGTGTCCACGGTGGGGTAGGCCGTAGCGACGATGACCGCGATGTCCGTGTCGTACTTGCGGATCAGCTCCAGCACTTCGGTGCCGGACATCTGCGGCATCATCATGTCGAGGATGACGAGATGGAAGTCGGAGCCACGGAGGATGTCCACCGTCTGCGTAGGGTCCGTGGTGGTGACGACCTCGTAGCCTTCACGGGTCAGCACGAGCTTGAGGTAGTCGCAGTTGTCCTGCTCGTCATCAACTACCAGGATGCGAATCTGCACAGCGTCTCCTCGCTGCAGGGTTGAGGGAAGTGCTGCGGGGATCTATGCGCCGTTGTTGGCGGCGGGGGGTTATTGAGCCTGGGACGCTGCTTGGGTGACCTTGCTCAGGGCTTTGATCACCAGGTCGCGCTTCGGATAGCCCTCAGGCGTGAGCAAGAGGAAGGTCTTGTAGGCCTGCTCACTCGCCTTGAAGTCCTTGAGCGTGGCGTGCACCACGCCCAGCATGAGGTGGCACTCGGGAACCTTGGGGGCGCGCGCCGCGCAGTCCTGGGCGAGCGACAGGGCTCCGTTGGGGTCCGTCTTGGCCAGGGTGAGCACCTTGGCCTTGATGGGTTCGATGTTCTTGGCGACGTCCGCCGGCTTCAGGGTCTTCAGGCTTTCGGCCGTCACGTCATCGGCCGTCAGGGTGGCTGCGCTGGCGGCTTCGGTCTCCTGCTGCGGCGGCGCCTGGGCCTCGAGCCGCTGCTTCACGCCCTCGTAGCGTGAGGTGAAGACCGTCTCGGCGGGGACCTTGGCGAAGCTGGCGGCCGCTTCCTTGAACTTGCTTTCGTCCAGGGCCTTCTGGGCGGCCGTGAGGTTGCTGTCGGCCTCGCGCTCCTGGGCCAGCAGGCGCTCACGCGCTGTCTGCGCCTTGAGGGCCTGGGGGCCTCGGGCGCCTTCTCCCAGGCTCTTCAGGATGGCGCCCGCGACCTCGAAGTCGGCTCTCTTGAGCGCGGTGGCGAAGTCCTCTTCCGTCACCTTCTGTGCCGGCGGCTCCGGTGGGGGCTTCACCGGCTCCGGAGTCTTCGGCGCGTCAGGGGCCTTCGTGTCCGGCGTCGCGGGCGGCTTCGCGGCCACGGCCTCCGGGGACTTCGTCTCCGGGGGCTTCGTCTGCGGAGGCGGCTCCGGGATGGGCTGCGGATCCGTGGCGACCACGGGAGGCGTGGAGTCCGGCGGCTTGGGCAGCAGGTCCTGGCCCTTCACCACGAAGAGCGCCGCGCCCGCGCCAACGGACAGGAACGCGATGACCGCGGCCACCCACATCTTCTTGGAGCCGCCGCGGCCCTGCGCCGCGATGTCCTCTTCCAGCGACCCGGGCCCCACGAAGCGCAGCTTCACGTGGCCCATCTCGATGATGTCACCGTGCGCGAGCGTCGCCTGGGCGTAGCTCTCGCCGTTGACCGTCATCCCGTTGGCGGACTGCATGTCGATGACGCGCCACTCGCCGGTCTCCTCGCGCACGACCTTCGCGTGCGTGCGGGACAGCGAGCGGTGGTCCAGGGCCACGTCGTTCTCCGACGTGCGGCCGATCCGCAGCTCCGTGCGGTTGCAGTCGTACTCCTGGCCCTTGAACTCGGCGGGGCCGAGCACCACCAGCCGGGGCTGCTCGTCCTCGGGCACGCGCTCCACGCGCCGGGGCCGGTCCGCCTCCATCTGGTCCATGCGGATGATGGACGTGGCGTTGCGGCGCGCATCCGCGGACACGGGCGTGTGCTCGTGCTCGTCGCCGGAGTCGTCGTCCTCCGCCTCGTCCTCACCATCCACCATGGTGTCGCGGGGACGGGGACCGCTGGCGACCTCGTCGTCGTCCTCCTCCTCGGGCTCCGGCTCCGGCCGGCGGGAGGCGGGCACCTTGGCGGTGATGGCGCCAGTGGGGGCGGCAGCGTTGGCCGCGCCCTCGACCTGCAACGCCAGATCGTAGTCGCCGATCTGGATGAGGTCGCCCTCCTTGAGAGGGAGCTGGCCTGCGACGCGTTCGCCGTTGATCCGGGTGCCGTTGTAGCTCCCCAGGTCTTCGAGCACGACGTGTCCATTGAGGCGCACGAGCCGGGCGTGTCGACGTGACACGTTCCGCTCGGTCAGGCGGATGGTGTTCCCCTCCTGACGGCCAATGGTGATTTCGTCGCGCACGAAGGGAACAACGGTCTTGCGCCCCTCGTCGTCTTCGATGATGAGCTTCAGCACGGGTCCGGTCCGAGTACAGCTATAGCAGAATGCCCTTCACCGAGACAAGCCATGTATCCCCCGAGAACAACAGGGTTTTTCGCCCATCCCAGGGGCAGGGAGGCACTGTTGTCCATCGGTCGATTGGCCGGAAAGGGTGGGGAGGGCAGGGTACCGGGGCTCACGATAGCGCTGATCGCGGCGCAGGCCATTCTGTACACCATGGTGGCGTCCGGAGGCCCACCCGGAGTGGATGCGTTGATCCACTGGGGGGCCAAGTCCGGCCCCCTGGTGACGGACGCGGGGCAGGGCTGGCGGCTGCTGACGGCCAACCTCCTGCACCGGGACGCCCTGCACCTGGGCCTCAACCTGCTGGTGTTCGCGGCGGTGGGCACGGCGGTGGAGCGCTCGTGCCGGTGGTGGGACTACGTGGCGCTGCTCGCCGTGTCCGGGCTGGCGACGATGACGGGCTCGCTCTGGTGGTCTCCGACGGTGAGCGTGGGGGCGTCCGGGTGGGTGTTCGGGTGCGTGGGGGCGCTGCTGGTGCTGGGGCGGCGCGCCCGGACCGGGGCCGGAAAAGCGCGCATGGGGTGGTTCTCCGGGGAGAGCGCGCTGCCCACGGTGCTCGTCTTCCTGTGGCTCGGCTGGACGAGCGTGGGCGTGGAC